>NZ_JAKSYF010000153.1:2500-65912 GCF_022829745.1 Methylobacterium sp. E-016 | reverse complement strand
TGGTGCACAGCGAGGGCGAGGGGCTGACCACGGTGGTCGGCCTCGACGACGTGGTGGTGGTGGCGACCCCCGACGCGGTGCTGGTCGCCTCGAAGGCGCAGTCGGGCCGGGTCAAGGAGCTGGTCGGGGTGCTGCGGGCCCAGGCCCATCCGGAGGCCGACGCGCACCGGCGGATGTACCGGCCCTGGGGCTGGTACCAGCGCGTCGACATCGGCGAGCGCTTCCAGGTCAAGCGCATCATGGTGACGCCGGGCGGGCGCCTGTCGCTGCAGAAGCACCATCACCGCGCCGAGCACTGGGTGGTGGTGAAGGGCACGGCGGAGGTGACGCTGGGCGAGCGCCTGGTCCTCGTGCACGAGAACGAGGCGGTGTACCTGCCGATCGGCTCGCTGCACCGCCTGACCAATCCCGGCAGGATCCCGCTCGAGCTGATCGAGGTCCAGGTCGGCTCCTATACCGGCGAGGACGACATCATCCGCGTCGAGGATGTCTACGGGCGGTGACGCGCCGGCGCGCCCGGCAGATGCATCCGATCCTCTGAACGACCCGGCCGCCGTCGGCGCGGGAATTGCCGGCGCTCAGTTGCGCAGCATCGCGATCCAGGACGAGACCGGGTCGACGACGTAGGCGGCGACCGAGGCCGCCCAGGCGCGGGCACGGGCCGGCAGCGAGCGGGCATCGCGTCCGGCCTCGACGTCGCGGGCGGCCATCAGCGCCGCGACGACGGCGTCCTCGCGCTCCTTGCATTCGTCGAGGGCGTTGCGCTGCGAGCCGGCGCGCCCCTGGGCCGGCGGCTGGTGCGCATAGGCTTCCCGCACGCAGTCGCGCCACGCCTGCTCCAGCGCCGCCGGGTCGGCCGCCCGCGGCGCCTGCGCAGCCGCGCAGGGCAGGGCGTTCAGGGACAGGAGGACAGCGAGGACGGGCATCCGCATGTGCGACGGTATCGCCGATTCGGGGCCGGCTCGGCAAGAACGAAGCGGCAACACGTTCGCGTGCCTGCGCATGCCCCCGCTTATCCCCGCGCCGCGCGGGTCGAGCGGGTCGAGCGAGACGCTGCCGATCATCGCCGCGCCGGCGCACGGGTCTCGCGGGTTTTCGCGCGCGATCCGCACGCGTCGGCCGGCGGCTTAGGGGCGGATTAACCAAACGCGCGCCCAATACGGATCAGTCGCAGTTCTCTCGATCCCCGCACGGCCGACCCCATCGGCCGGCCCGCCGCCCGCCGATCCGTCGCGGGCGCGGGCCGGACGCTGCGCGGCTGCGGGCACCGGGTCGCCTTCGAGTCGAGTCCGCATGCCTCATCACCCGCGCTCCTCCTGCGGCCTCACGCGTCCCGCCCGCCGCCGGCGGGCACGCCGCCACCCGATCCTTCGCAACACGCTCGCCGCCCTGCTCTGCCTCGTCACCCTCGAGGGCGTGCCGCCGGGCGGCGGGACCGAGCCGGTGCCGCAGGTCGCGAGGCTCCAGGCCCGCAGCACCGGGTCGACCGCCCTCGCGGCCCTGTTCGATCCCCGGCCGATGCTGGGCCCGGAGGCCGGCGCGGACCGTCAGGGCGCGCCCCTCGGCGCCGCGCTCACCCCGCCGGAGCCGCGTTTCGCCCCGCCGGTCGCGACGCTCGCGGCCGCCGAGCCGCGTTCGACGGAGGCCGCGCCCCCGGCGGAGACCGGCCGGCAGGCCCAGGTCGTGGAGCAGGTGCGGGCCCTGCGGGCAAGCCGGGTCTTACGGGACACGCAGGTCCTGCGGGTTACCCAGGTCCTGCGGGACACCGAGGTCGTGCGGCAGGCCCAGATCGTGCCGCTGCCGGTCGCCCGCCCGGCGGACCTGATCGCCGTCCCCGTGCCGCAGCGCCTCGCCCTGCGCCGCGCCCCGCGCCGGGTGCCCGAGGCGGTGCCGGCGCCCACCGCCGAGACGCCGTCGTTCTTCGAGGAGCTGTTCGCCGCGCGGAAGGACCCGGGCCCGGCTTTGGCCTACGCCGCCCTCGAGAGCCCCGGGCTGGAGCGGTCGCGCGGCCGCCTGTTCCCCAGCCCCGACGCGGGCGCCGGCACGGCGATCTACGACATCACCGCCCGCACCGTCCGCCTGCCGAACGGCGAGGTGCTGGAAGCCCATTCCGGCCTCGGCGCCAGCATGGACCATCCCGACTTCGTGCACCTGCGCATGCGCGGCTCGACCCCGCCGGGCACCTACGACCTCACCGAGCGCGAGGCTTTGTTCCACGGCGTGCGGGCGATCCGCCTCAACCCGGTGGGCGGCGCCGCCGCGATCCACGGCCGCGACGGGCTGCTGGCCCACACCTACATGCTCGGGCCGAGCGGCGCCTCGAACGGCTGCGTGTCCTTCCGCAACTACGACCGCTTCCTGCAGGCGTTCCTGCGCGGCGAGATCCGCCGCCTCGTCGTGGTGACCGGCCGCGGCGACGGCCCGGCCCGCTTCGCCGCGAGCCGCTGACGCCGTCACCGATCGGCCACACCCGGCGACGGCGTCCGAAAGCCGGATTGACGGGCCGGCGCCGCCCGACGCAACCTGCACGCGACGGTTCCTCATCGAGGATCAAAAGGGAACGCGGTGAGGGGAGGGCCCGACGAGGCCTTGCCCGAAGCCGCGGCTGCCCCCGCAACTGTAAGCGGCGAGCCTTCCACCACTGGACGTCACTGGATGCGCCGCATCCGGGAAGACGGTGGCGGGCGATGACCCGCGAGCCAGGAGACCTGCCGTCAGTCGTGGTCACACGCGAAGCGCGTCGGGCGGGGTGTTCCGGCGGGTGTCGAAGCCCCCGGCCGTCCGACGGACGGAGCGGTGGATCGGCCTCGTTCGCGGTGACGTGCCACGTCCGCGTCGCCCGAGGTCCCGTGTCCGCGTCCCAGTCCCCGCCCGTCTTCCGAACGCCAACCCTGCTCGCTCTCGCCTGCGCCGCCGCCCTCTCGGGCCCGGCCGCGCTGGCGCGCCCCGCCGCCGGGGAGGCCGAGGCGAACCTCGCCGAGATCTCCGTGACGGCCGACGATCCCAGGCCCGCCGCCGGGGCTGCGGCGAGCGCCGGCTACGTCGGCGGCACCATCGGCGCCGGCGGGGCGCTTCGGACGGTGGATGCGGCGAGCGCCGGCATCGTTTCCGGCGCCGAGATCAACAGCCGCCCGATCACGCGGCCGGGCGAGGTGCTCGAATCCGTGCCCGGCCTGATCGTCACCCAGCATTCGGGGGAGGGCAAGGCCAACCAGTTCTTCCTGCGCGGCTTCAACCTCGACCACGGCACCGACATCGCGATCGAGGTCGACGGGATGCCGGTGAACATGCGCACGCACGCGCACGGCCAGGGCTACGCCGACATCAACTTCCTGATCCCCGAGCTCGTCGGCGCGGTGGCGTTCCACAAGGGGCCGTACTTCGTCCGCGACGGCGACTTCGCCTCGGCCGGCTCGGTACGGATCGACTACCTCGACACCGTCGCCAAGAACGTCGCGCTGACCTCGTTCGGCAGCTTCGGCTACGCGCGGGCGCTGACCATCGCCTCGGCCCCCCTCGGCCAGGGCAACCTGCTCGTGGCGGGCGAGGCGCAGGTCTACGACGGCCCGTGGGACGTGCCGGACGCGCTGCGCAAGGTGAACGGCGTGGTGCGCTACAGCCAGGGCACGGCGCTCGACGGGTTCTCGGTCACCGGCATGGCCTATGCCAGCCGCTGGACCGCGACCAACCAGATCGCGTCGCGCGCGGTGTCGGAGGGGATCATCGGCCGCTTCGGCACCCTGAACCCGACCGACGGCGGCGACAGCAGCCGGTTCTCGCTCTCGGGCCGCTGGAGCATGACCGACGACACCGGCGTCACGCGGGCCTCGGCCTACGTCATCCGCTCGCAGCTCAACCTGTTCAACGACTTCACCTACTTCCTCAACGATCCGGTCAACGGAGACCAGTTCCACCAGCTCGACCAGCGCATCCTCGGCGGCGGCGAGGTGAGCCACGTCTTCCAGGGCGACCTGTTCGGGCATCCGATGGAGAACGAGATCGGGGTGCAGACCCGCACCGACGCGATCCGCGTCGGGCTGTTCAACACCGCGAACCGCCAGTTCCGCACGGGCGTCCTCGACGACCGGGTGCTGGAGGCGAGCGGGGCGTTCTACGTCGACAACCGCGTGCGCTGGACCGACTGGCTGCGCACCAGCGTCGGCTTCCGGGCCGACGCCTACTACGGCGACGTGGTCTCCGACACGGCGGCCAATTCCGGCAAGGCACGGGACGGCATCGCCAACCCGAAGCTCGGGCTGGTGCTGGGGCCGTGGTTCGACACCGAGCTCTACGTGAACTACGGCGGCGGCTTCCACTCGAACGACGTGCGCGGCGTGACCGCGACGGTCGACCCGGCGAGCCCCCTGTTCAACATCGCGCGCTCGCCCTTCCTCGTGCCCTCGACCGGCTACGAGGTCGGCATCCGCAACCGCTCGATCGCCGGGCTGGAGACGGCATTGGCCCTGTTCCGCCTCGATTTCGCGTCGGAGAACCTGTTCCAGGGCGACACCGGCACGACGGAGCCGAGCCGGCCGAGCCGCCGCTTCGGCATCGAGTGGACCAACCGCTACGCGGTGACGCCGTGGCTGAGGCTGGAGGGGGACCTCACCGTCACCAATACCCGCTTCTCCGACGTCGACCCGGTCGGCAACCGCATCCCCGAGGCGCCGACCACGATCGCGTCGGCCGGGTTCACCTTCGGCGAGGGCCTCGGCTGGTTCGGCGCGATGCGGCTGCGCTACTTCGGCCCGCGCCCGCTGATCGAGGACAATTCCGTGCGCTCGAAGCCGACGGCGCTGCTCAACGGCCGCGTCGGCTACAATTTCGACAACGGCCTCAGCCTGTCGCTCGACGTGCTGAACCTGACCAACGCCAAGTCGGACCAGATCACCTACTACTACGTCTCGCGCCTGCCGGGCGAACCGGCCGACGGCGTCGCCGACCGGCACTTCCACCCGGTCGAGCCCACCGCCGTGCGGCTGACGCTGGCCGGGCGGTTCTGAGCGGCGGCCCTCGATCCGAGCGGCAGGCCCGGCGAAAACGGCCTCGCACGGTTCTGCCGCATTGACGGGGCGGCGGCCGGCGCCCTAGGCGTGGGGCATGCGCATGTGGCGGCCAGATTGGCGGGTCTGCCGCGCGGTCATCGCCGTGACCGCGCTCTACGCGCTCGCCCTGCAGGCCGTCCTCGGCGGGATGACGGGCGTGCGCACCCTCGACCCGGCGCACGCGCTCTGCCTGCAGGAATCCGGCGCGGACGGGCAGGGCCCGGCCGACGCGCCCCATCACGGCGACCACCTGGCATGCTGCACGGCCGCGCAGGCGATGCCGATGGCGGACGTGCCGGTTCCGGCGGCCGTCGCGGTCGCCCGGTCCGCTCCCCCGGCCGTCGACGTTCCGTGGCGTCCCGTCCTCGCCGCCGCCGCCCGCGCTCCGCCGGGCATCGGCGCCGGCGCACGCGCCCCACCCGCCGCCTGATCCACCGCCCGGCCGCCGCCCAGCCGGAACGCGGCGTCGCGCCCTGCCTCACGGTTGCGCGCTGAAAGCCGTGCTCCGGGAAGGCCTCGGCCCGCATCGACCGATGCAGCCTGCCGCATCGCCGTCGCTCGGCCCCTCGCGATCGCGCGAGCCGGCATGCCCGGGACGCCGTCCCCCAACCGCCCGGCCGCCCGCGGCCGCGACCGACACCGCCCCCTTCAGGAGAGTTGCCATGTCCAAGCTGTTCCGTCGCCGCGCGACCGGCTCCCTCGTCGCCCTCGCGCTGCTCGCGGTCCCGGCCGGCGCCCACGAGTACAAGGCCGGCGCGCTCGCGATCGCCCATCCCTGGACGCGGGCGACCCCGAACGGCGCCAAGGTCGGCGGCGGCTACCTCAGCGTCACCAACACCGGCACCGCGCCGGACACGCTGCTCGGCGCCACGGTGACCGGGGCGGACCACGTCGAGATCCATTCGATGACGATGGACGGCACCGTGATGAAGATGGCTCCGGTCCCGGGCGGCCTGGTCATCGCCCCCGGCGCCACGGTGACGCTCGCGCCCGGCGGCTACCACATGATGTTCGTCGACCTGACGGCGCCCCTGAAGAAGGGCGAGCGCGTCAAGGGCACGCTGCGGTTCGAGAAGGCGGGGACCGTCCCGGTCGAGTTCGCGGTCGAGGCGATCGGCGCGAAGGCCCCCGAGGGCGCGCAAGGGGCGGCCGGCGGCCACGATCATGCCCATTGATCCGCCGCCCGTCACGCCGGCCCAGCGCCGGGCGGGCTACGGCATCCTCGCGGCGGTGCTCGTCGGCATCCTCGGCATCGCCGGGGGCGTCGTGGCGATGCTGCCGCGCGGGCCCGCCAAGCCGGCGATGTCGGTGGTCGGCGGCCCGTTCCGGCTGCAATCGTCCAAGGGCGGGATCCTCGATTCGGCGACGCTGGCCGGCCGGCCCTTCCTGGTGTTCTTCGGGTTCACCCGCTGCCCGAACGTCTGCCCGACGACGCTGGCCGACCTCTCCAACCTGATCGACGACCTGCACAAGGCCGGCGGCGACATCGGCGCCTACTACATCACCCTCGATCCCGAGCGCGACGACGCCGCGGTGCTGCGCGACTACATGGGCTCGTTCAGCGATTCGATCACGGGGCTGACCGGGACCCGCGAGGAGATCGACCGGGTGGCGCGGTCCTACCGCGTCTTCTCCAAGAAGGTCCCGCTGCCGGGGGGCGACTACACCCTGGAGCACACGCTGATGGTCTACCTGATGGACCGGAACGGCGGCTTCGTCGGCCCGCTCGATCTCGCGGCCGGGCACGGGCTCGCCCTCCGGCAGATCCAGGCCGTCCTGTGACGGGTCGGGCGAAGCGCGTCGGCGCCCTCGGCACCGCGCTGATCCTGCTGGCGATCTGGGCGCAGTCGATCGTGCCGCTCGCCGCCCTGCGGATGGCGCCCGACGCCGCGTCGCTCGGCCTGTCGGCGATCTGCGGCCATGCCGGCGCAGCCGACGCCGCGGGGGAGCCGGCTCCGCTCGTTCCCGGCTGCCACGCCTGCCCGCTCTGCGCCGTGGGGCTCGCCGCGCCGGTCGTCGCCGCACCGCAGCCGGCGGCGCGGGTCCTGCGCTGGTCGCCCGTCGCCTGGCCGACCCCGCCGCCCGCCCGCACCCCGCATCGCCCCCGGATCGCCGGCCGGCCGAGGGCACCGCCGACCCTGCTCTGATCGAATCGCGAACCTCTTCCGGCGGGCCGATCCCGCCTGCCTCCCGATCAGACGAGCCCGCCCGATGCCCTTCCTGCCCAAGCTCCGGCTGCGCGCCGGCCTCCTCCTCCTGTCCGCCAGCCCGCTCGCCGTCGCGCAGGCGCAGGCACAGGCGCAGGCACAGGCACAGGAGAGCGTCACGCTCTCCGAGCTCTCGGTGGTCGGCGAGCGCGACGGGCCGGCACCGGCGGCCGGCATTCCCTTCGGCGTCGCCGCGCCGCAGGGCTCGGCGCCCAGCGTCATCGAGCATCCGGTCGGGCAGGTCGTGACCGGGATCGGGCGGCGCGACACGATCGAGAACCGGCCGGCGACGAGCCTCGGCGCGGTGCCCGCCAACAGCCCCGGCGTCACCGTGCGCCAGGGCAACGGCGGGCGCGACGTGATCATCTCGATCCGCGGCAACAACGCCCGCTCCACCGGCGTGATCAAGAACACGGTGGTGCTGGAGGACGGCTTCGTCCTGACCCAGCCCGACGGCGCCGCGCGCTTCGACCTCTCCGACCCGCGGGCCTATTCCCGCATCGACGTGTTCCGCGGGCCGCAATCGGCCCTGTTCGGCAACTACGCCACGGGCGGCGCGCTGGCCTTCCGCACCCGCACCGGCCGCGAGATCGACGGCTACGAGATCGGCACCGATGCCGGCAGCTTCGGCTATCTCAGCACCTCCTTCACGGTCGGCGGCGTCAGCGGCCCGCTCGAGATCAGCCTGTTCTCCAGCGACGTGCGCGCCAACGGCTACCAGGACCATTCGTCCTACGACACGCAGACCATCGACCTGCTGGCGAGCTACACCCCGACGCCGGACAACCGCTTCACCCTCAAGGTGATCAACAACGACCTGCACGCGGACCTCGCCGCCCGGTCGTCGCTGGCCGAGTTCCGCACCAACCCCTATCAGCGCGGCTGCGCGGCGGCGGCGACCGCGGCGGCGGGCTGCTCGCTCACCAACCTCTTCGTCAACGGCGCCTACGGCCGAAGGGTCGGCGTCACCGCCGAGGAGGCCGGCTTCGAGCGCAAGGACCGGCGCACGATCGTGGCGGCGCGCTACGAGCACGACATCGACGCCCAGACCACCTGGCGCACGCAACTCGGCTTCGACGAGCGCAATTTCAACCAGCCGTTCTACGCGACCGCGTCACGGGGCTCGTACCCGTCCTGGAACTTTCTCACCGACCTCACCCGGCGCTACGACCTGTTCGGCCTGCCGGCGGTCGGCTACGTGGCTTTGGCCTACAGCACCATCGACAACCGGATCTCGACCTACAACCGCGCGCCCTACGGCGGCCCGCGGCTGGGCGCGCTGATCGGCGACCAGGAAACGGTGCAGTCGAACCTCGGCGGCCGCGCCCGCACCGAGGTCGCGCTCTCCGAGCAGTGGACGGGCGTCGTCGGCATCGGCGCCGAGACCACGTCGATCACCGGGCGCAGCCTCGCCTACGCCTACGCGGCCGCGGGCGCGACCACGACGATCGCGGACGCGAACCGCACCTTCCTCAACGTCGCCCCGGAACTGGCGCTGGTCTACCGCCCGGGCGCCGAATGGGCGTTCCGCGGCCGCGTCGCCACCGGCTACACCACGCCGGCGGCGAGCAACCTGTTCGTGACCTCGGCGGGCCTGCCCGGCAACAACACCGGGCTGCAGACCCAGGAGAACCTCGGCTTCGACCTCGGCACCGACTGGACGCCGGTCGAGGGGCTGCGCCTCAGCGTCACCGGCTTCTACGAGATCTTCCGCAACGAGCTCGTCTCGCAATCGCCCGGGGCCGGCCTGCAGAGCTACACCTTCAACGCCCCGGCCTCGGAGCACCGCGGCCTCGAGGTCGGCGCCGACTGGGCCTTCGCGCCGGGCTGGCGCATCGTCGCCGCCTACACCTTCGACGACCAGGTCTACAGCCGCTACGTCGAGCAGCTCAGCGCCGGAGCGCTGACCCGCCGCCTCGACCGCGCCGGCAACCGCATCCCGGGGGTGCCGGCCAACCAGCTGCTCGCCCGCGTCGGCTACGACGTCCCGGCCGGGCCGCTCGCCGGGCTCGGCGCCTTCGTCGAGACCGTGTTCCAGGACGATTTCTACCTCGACAACGCCAACCAGCTGAAGGCGCCGGGCTACGCGATCGTCAACGCCAACGTCCACTACGCGACGGAACTCCCCGGCGGCTACGCCAAGCGCCTCACGCTCTACGCCGAGGTGCGCAACCTGTTCGACACGGTCTACGCCGCCTCGGCCCAGAACCTCGCCAACACGATCAGCGCGGCGACCGGGCTGCAGAACGGCGCGGGCGTGCTCGCCGGCACCACCGGCTCGATCTATGCCGGCGCCCCGCGCAACCTCGTCGCCGGGATGAAGCTGGCGTTCTGATGCCGACCCTCGGTGAGCCCGGCTCATCGAGGGTCGGCCCCCGCGACCGCCGGGCGGCGGTCGTCCGCCGGACCTCATGGGTTCTCACCTACGAGGCTTGGCCTGAAGACTCGGCATGAGCCTCAGATCACCGCCTCGATCAGGCCGAGGGTGCGGGCCTCCTCGGCCTCGATGTACCAATTGTAGGGAGCCCGCTCGATCACCTGGTCGAGGGTCACGCTCGAGCCCTCGACGAGGTTGGCGAAGCCCTCGTTCTGGATCGCGATCGAGCACTCGATCTCGTGGAGCGTCGCCTTCACCGTGGCGATGCAGGTGGTTAGCGGACCGTTGATCCGGAGCTCCTTGGCGAGCTTGCGCTCGTGGATCATCAGCCGCGTGCCGGGGGTGAGGTAGCGGTTCTGCCGGGTGAAGAAGCTCATGAAGGTGGTGCCGGCGGAGTAGATCGCCGCCTTGCCGAGGAAGGCGTAGCGGCATTGCGGGTTCATCGCGCTCTTGAAGCGGATGTCCTCGCCCATCATCCGCGCGACCTCCGGGTCGCCGCCGAGCGTGGTCAGCTCGACGACGACCAGCCCCTCGCACGGGGCCTTTCCGATCTGGGCCCGGAAGTCCCGGTACATGTCGTAATCCACCGTGCCGGCGAGCAGGACGGTCGGAGCCGCGAAGTCGGCGGCTTTCAGGGTCGTATCCGGGGTCGTGGTGTTCATGGGGCGGGGCGGCCTTGCGATGCGGACGGGTTTGCGATCCGAACGGGATCGCGGCCTGCACAACCCGCGCCGGACCTGTTCGTTCAGGAAAAGATCCGCATCGGGGACGCCGTCAGCGCGACAGCCCGTCGTCGGGCGCGCGCAGGCGGTAGCCGACGCCGGTCTCGGTGAGCAGCAGGCGCGGGCGCTCGGGATCGGCCTCCAGCTTCTGCCGGAGCTGGCGCATGTAGACCCGGAGGTATTGCGGGTCGGACGAGGCCGAGACCGCGCCCATCAGCTGGGCGTGGGTCAGCACCTTGCCGGCATGCTGCACCAGCACCCGCAGGAAGTCGTACTCGCGCGGCGTCAGCTTCACCTCGCGCCCCTCCACCCGGACGATGCGGCGCACGAGGTCGACGCTCAGGGGCCCGACCTGGAACAGCGGGCGCTGCCCTTCCGTCGCGAGCTGGTGGCGGAGCGCCGTGCGGATGCGGGCCAGCAGCTCGCCCATGCCGAAGGGCTTGGTGACGTAGTCGTCGGCCCCGAGGTCGAGCGCCTCGACCTTGCCGGTCTCGTCGTCGCGGCTCGACAGCACCACCACCGGCAGGGCGGGATGCGCCGCGCGGATCCGGGCGAGGAGGTCGTGCCCGCGCATGTCGGGCAGCCCGAGATCGAGGATCACGAGGTCCACCGTCTCGTGGCCGGACGCCTTGCGGCCCAGGGTCTCCAGGGCGGTGCGGCCGTCGGGCGCCTCCAGCACGGCGTAGCCCTGGGTCCCGAGCCCGGTGCGCAGCAGCCGCCGGATCGGCGGCTCGTCGTCGACGACGAGGATGTGCAGGGTCATGCCGCCCGATCCGAGGCGGTCCGCGCGGGCTCGGCGGGGACCGGCAGGGTGATGGTGAACACCGCGCCGGAGCGGTCGCGGCGGTTGGCGCCGACGACCGTGCCGGCCATCGCCTCGATGAAGCCGCGGGAGATCGGCAGGCCGAGGCCGGTTCCGGCCCGCACGCTGTCGGCCTTGGCGACGCGGTAGAACGTGTCGAACACCCGTTCCAGGTCGGCCTCCGGCAGGCCGCCGCCCTCGTCGAGGATCTCGATCCGCACCCGCATCCCGTCCCTCCGGCCGCGCAGGCGGATGGTCGACCCCTCGGGGGCGTACTTGCCGGCGTTGTCGAGGAGGTTGACCAGCACCTGCTCGAACAGCACCGGATCGAGCCGCAGCGGCGGCAGGCCGGGCGCGATCTCCACCACGACGCGGTGGCCGGACAGGATCGCCTCCAGGCGGCGCAAGGCCGTGTCGGCGATCTCGGCGACGTCGTGCAGCGCGACGTTGGGCACCACCGCGCCGGCCTCCAGGCGGGTCATGTCGAGGAGGTTGGCGATGAAGCGGTTGAGGCGCTCGGATTCCGCGATGACGGTCGCGAGGAGATCCGCCTTCGCGGGGGCGTCGAGGGCGTCGTCGAGGTCGCGCAGCGTCGTGGCCGCGCCGAGCACGGCGGCGAGCGGCGTGCGCAGGTCGTGCGAGATCGAGGTGAGCAGCGCCTGGCGCAGGCGGTCGGTCTCGGCCGCGCGCTCGGCCCGGTCGAGGTCCTCGACGAGGCGGACGCGCTCGATGGCCAGCGCGCCCTGGTCGGAGAGCGCGTCGAGGAGGCGCCGGCTCTCCGGCGAGAGGATCGGCCCGGCCCGGTCGGCGTCGAGGCCGATGACGCCGAGCGTCCCCCGGCCGGTCCGCATCGGCAGGAACAGGCGCTTGGCGCCGGGTAGGGTGTCGGCGCCGCGGCCCGCCGCCCGGTCGTTGTCGAAGGCCCACTTGGCGGCGGCGAGGTCGGCCGCGTCGAGGGTGTCCTCCGGCGGGTAGCCGGCGCGCACCGCGATCGCGCCGGCCTCGGGCAGGAGCAGCACGACGCGGACGTCGAGGCTCGCGGCGATCTGGTAGGCGGTCGCCCACAGCACGTCGTCGAGGGTGCCGCAGCCGGCGAGCTTGCGGCTGAAGCCGTAGAGCCGCTCGCTCGCCACGGCCCGCGCCCGCGAGACCACCGCCTCCTGGCGGGTGCGCGCGGCGAGGTTCGAGACCAGCACGGCGACCAGCGTGAACAGGCAGAAGGCGGCGACGTTGGTCGGGTCGGCGATGGTGAAGGTGTAGAGCGGCGGCAGGAAGAAGAAGTTGTAGGCGAGCGAGGCCGCCACCACGGCGGCGAGCGAGGGCCCGAGGCCGAAGCGCACCGCCACGGCGACCACGGCGGTGAGCAGGACGAGGTCGGCGTTCTCGACGCCGAGCATCGGCTGCAGCGCGAGCGCGATCCCGAGGGCGCCCCCGACGGCCGCGAGCGCGACCGCGTAGGGCCAGGCCGAGCGGGACGGCTCCGCGGCCGTGCGCACGCTCTTCGGCCCGGCCGCGTCCCCGCCCTGCGCCTCCCCACTCTGCGCCTCGCCCGCGATGACGTGGACGCTGATCTGCCCTGAGCCGCGCACGAGGTCGTGCACCACCGAGCCGTTCAGGATCTCGAACAGCCGCGAGCGCTCGGACTTGCCCACCACGACGTGGTTGGCGTTGGCGCTCCGCGCATAGGCCAGGATGTCGTCGGCGATCCGCCGCGAGCCCGGCACGGTCGCCGCCTCGCCGCCGAGCCGGTCGGCCAGCCGCAAGGTGTCGGCGATGCGGTCGCGGGCGGCCTCCGACAGCGCCTGCGCCCGCGGCCCCTCGACCGAGAGCGCGGTCCAGGGCGCGTGCAGGCGGTCGGCCAGGCGCTTGGCGTAGCGCACCAGCCCGGCCGCGCGCGGATCCTCGCTGACGCAGACCAGCACCCGCTCGCCCGCGCCCCAGGGCCCGGGGATGGCGTTGGCCCGCATGTGGCTCAGGAGTTCGTCGTCGACCCGGTCGGCGGTGCGGCGGAGCGCCAGCTCGCGCAAGGCCGTGAGGTTGCCGCGGGAAAAGTAGTGCCGCAGCGCGCGGGCGGCGTTGCGGGGCAGGTAGACCTTGCCGTCCTCGAGACGCCGGATCAGGTCGTCGGGGTTGAGGTCGATCACCTCGATGTCGTCGGCCCGGTCGAGGATGCCGTCGGGCACGGTCTCGCGCACCCGGATGCGGGTGATCTGGACGACGACGTCGTTCAGGCTCTCGACGTGCTGGATGTTGAGGGTGGTGTCGACGTCGATGCCGGCGTCGAGCAATTCCTCGACGTCCTGGTAGCGCTTCGGATGGCGCGAGCCCGGCGCGTTGGTGTGGGCGAGCTCGTCGACCAGCGCCAGGGCCGGGCGCCGGGCCAGCAGCGCGTCGAGATCCATCTCGTCGAGGCGGGTGCCCTTGTAGGCGACGGCGCGGCGCGGGACGACCTCCAGCCCGGCGACGAGGCTTTCGGTCTCCGCGCGGCCATGGGTCTCGACCACGCCGACCACCACGTCGAGGCTGGCGCGGGCCTTGGCCTGGGCCGTGGTCAGCATCTCGTAGGTCTTGCCGACCCCCGGCGCGGCGCCGAGGAAAATCTTCAGCCGGCCGCGCGACCGGCTTTCGCGGCGCGCGGCTTCGAGCAGCGCGTCGGGGGAGGGGCGGGACGGGTCTCGGCTCGGCTCGGGCATCGGGGGCGCATCCTACCCGCAACGGGGCCCGAATGGGCCAGCGCCTATTTCGCCAGCCCGTCCAGCGCGAGGTTGAGCGCCAGCACGTTCACCCGCGGCTCGCCGAGGATGCCGAGCCAGCGACCGCGGACCTGCCCCTCGACGAGGTCGCGCACGGCCGGCTCGGGGAGCCCGCGCGCGGCCGCCACGCGCTTCACCTGGAACAGGGCGGCGGCGGGCGAGAGGTCGGGGTCGAGGCCCGAACCGCTCGTGGTCACGAGGTCGACCGGCACCGGCACGCCCGGGTTCTCGGCCTTCAGGCGGGCGAGGTCGGCGCCGACCCGCTCGGCGAGCGCCGCGCTCGTCGGGCCGAGGTTGGAGCCCGACGAGTTCGCGGCGTTGTAGGGCGCCGGCACGGTCTTGGCGGGGTCGGCCGGGTCGGCGGCGCTGGTCGCGGACGGCCGGCCCTGGAAGTAGCGCGCGCCGGCGAAGGCCTGGCCGATCAGGCTCGACCCGACGGGCTTGCCGTCGCGCAGGACGATCGAGCCGGCGGCCTGGCTCGGGAAGGCGAGGCCGGCGATCCCGGTCATCGCGAGCGGATAGGCGAGCCCGGTGAGCGCGGTCAGCGCGATCAGCAGGACGAGGGCGGGGCGAAGCTGGGTCAGCATGGCGGGGTCTCGTGACGCGAAGGGGGAGGATCAGGCGAGGCGGAGCGCGGTGACGGCGAGGTCGATCGCCTTGATGCCGACGAAGGGCACCAGGATTCCGCCCAGGCCGTAGATCGCCAGGTTCCGGCGCAGCAGCGCGCCGGCGCCGACCGCGCGGTAGGCCACGCCGCGCAGGGCCAGCGGGATCAGCGCGACGATGATCAACGCGTTGAAGATGATCGCCGACAGGATCGCGCTCTGGGGCGAGGCGAGCCCCATCACGTTCAGCGCCTGGAGCTGCGGATAGAGCCCGAGGAACATCGCCGGGATGATGGCGAAGTACTTCGCCACGTCGTTGGCGATCGAGAAGGTGGTCAGCGCGCCGCGCGTCATCAGCAGCTGCTTGCCGATGCCGACGATCTCGATGAGCTTGGTCGGGTCGGAATCGAGGTCGACCATGTTGCCGGCCTCGCGCGCCGCCACCGTGCCGGTGTTCATCGCGACGCCGACGTCGGCCTGGGCGAGGGCGGGGGCGTCGTTGGTGCCGTCGCCGCACATCGCGACGAGCTTGCCCTGCGCCTGCTCGCGGCGGATCAGCGCCAGCTTGTCCTCGGGGGTGGCCTGGGCGAGGAAGTCGTCGACGCCGGCCTCGGCGGCGATCGCGGCGGCGGTGACCGGGTTGTCGCCGGTGATCATCACCGTGCGGATGCCCATGCGGCGCAGCTCGGAGAAGCGCTCCCGGATGCCGCCCTTCACGATGTCCTTCAGCGTCACCACGCCGAGGAGGCGTCCGTCGCGGGCGACGGCGAGCGGCGTGCCGCCGGCCTTGGCGACGTCGTCGGCGATGGCGCGGACCTCCTCGACGCTCTCGGCCGAGGCGGTCGGCGCGTAGGCCAGGGCCGCGCTGGAGCCCCGGGTCGCGACCGGGCCGCCGCTCACCGCCGCGACGATCGAATCGACGGCGCCCTTTCGAATCTGCGAGCCGGCGAGGTCGACGCCGCTCATCCGGGTCTGTGCGGTGAACGGCACGAAGGTGGCGTCGAGGCTTGCCATGTCGCGGGCGCGGATCCCGTAGCTCTCCTTGGCCAGCACCACGATCGAGCGGCCCTCCGGCGTCTCGTCGGCGAGGGAGGCGAGCTGCGCCACGTCGGCGAGCTCCTGCTCGGTGACGCCGCGGACGGGGCGGAACGCGGTGGCCTGACGGTTGCCCAGCGTGATCGTGCCGGTCTTGTCCAAGAGCAGCGTATCGACGTCGCCGGCCGCCTCCACGGCGCGGCCCGACATGGCGAGCACGTTGAAGCGCACCAGCCGGTCCATGCCGGCGATGCCGATGGCCGAGAGCAGCGCGCCGATGGTGGTCGGGATCAGCGTCACGAACAGCGCGACCAGCACGATCAGCGGGATCGCGCCGCCGGCATAGGAGGCGAAGCTCGGGATCGAGGCGACGGCGAAGACGAAGATCAGGGTCAGGCCGGCGAGCAGGATGTTGAGCGCGATCTCGTTCGGGGTCTTCTGGCGGGCGGCGCCCTCGACGAGCGCGATCATCCGGTCGACGAAGGTCGAGCCGGCCGCGGCCGTGATCCGCACCCGGATCTCGTCGGAGAGCACCTGCGTGCCGCCGGTCACCGCCGAGCGGTCGCCGCCCGATTCGCGGATCACCGGGGCGGATTCGCCGGTGATCGCCGCCTCGTTGACCGAGGCGATGCCGAGGATCACCTCGCCGTCCGAGGGGATGATGTCGCCGGCCTCGACCAGCACCACGTCGCCGACCTTGAGGTCGTTGCCGGGGACGGTCTCGAAGGCGCGGCCCGCACCCGTCAGCCGCTTGGCCATGGTCTCGGTGCGGGTGCGCCGCAGGGAATCCGCCTGCGCCTTGCCGCGCCCCTCGGCGATCGCCTCGGCGAAGTTGGCGAACAGCACCGTGAACCAGAGCCACAGGATGATCTGCCCGGAGAAGGCGAGGTTCTCGGCGCCCGTCGCGGCGTCGCGGACGAACAGCACCGTGGTGAGCGCGGCGACGACCTCGACGACGAACATCACCGGGTTACGCACCATCAGGCGCGGATCGAGCTTCCGCAGCGCGCTGAGGAGGGCCGGGCCGACGAGGGCGGCGCTGAGCAGGGTCTGGGAGGGGCGGGACATGGGGTTTCGTCCGGATGCGGGGGAGGGCCGGCGGGCTCAGTGTCCGAGCGCGCGGCCGAGGAGGGCGGCGCCGGCCATCAGGCCGAGGGCGCCGAGGAGGGTGAGGCTCAGCATCGCCAGGATCAGGTCGGAGACCCGGACCGGCGGGCGGCGCCCGGCGACGGCCGGGCGCGGGCGCTGCGCGCCCCGCTTGCGCCGCGGCAAGGGGCGGTGTGCTGTGCGGGGGGCGGCGTGGAGGAGGGTGCGGCCCACGGGTCAGCCCCCCGCCGCGAAGGTCTGGCCGAGGCCGCCGGCGAGGTGCTCGACGATCGGCCCCAGCGCCAGCGCCGGGAAGAAGGTCAGGCCGCCGACGATGAGGATCACGCCGACGAGGAGCCCGACGAACAGGCCGCCGTCGGTGGGGAACGTTCCGGACGAGGCCGGCACGGTCTTCTTGGCGGCGAGCGCGCCGGCGATGGCGAGCGCCGGGACGATCACGAAGAACCGCCCGACCAGCATGCCGGCCGCCAGCGTGGTGTTGTAGAAGGTCGTGTTCGCCGTCAGCCCGCCGAAGGCCGAGCCGTTGTTGGCCGCCGCCGAGGTGAAGGCGTAGAGCATCTCGGAGAAGCCGTGCGGGCCGGCATTGGCGGGCCCCGCGAGCCCCGCCGCGACCACGGTGGCGAGCGCGGTGCCGCCGAGCATCATCAGCGGCAGGCAGAGGATGGCGAGCATCGCCATCTTCACCTCGCGCGCCTCGATCTTCTTGCCGAGGTATTCCGGCGTGCGCCCGACCATCAGCCCGGCGACGAAGATCGTGACGATGACGAAGACCAGCATGCCGTAGAGCCCGGCGCCGACGCCGCCGACGATGATCTCGCCGAGCTCCATGTTGATCAGCGGGATCATGCCGCCGAGCGCGGTGAACGAGTCGTGCATGGCGTTGACCGCGCCGCAGGAGGCGGCGGTGGTGACGACGGCAAACAGCACCGAGGCCACGATCCCGAACCGGATCTCCTTGCCCTCCATGTTGCCGCCGGGAAGCCCGAGCGCGTTCAGGACCGGGCTGCCGGCGGCTTCGGCGCCGTAGGTGACCGCGATCCCGGCCCCGAACAGCACGGCCATCGCGGCCAGGATCGCCCAGCCCTGACGCTCGTCGCCGACGCTGCGGCCGAACAGGTTGGTGAGCGCGGCGCCGATCGCGAAGATCGAGACCATCTGCACGAAGTTCGACAGCGCGGTCGGGTTCTCGAACGGGTGGGCGGCGTTGGCGTTGAAGAAGCCGCCGCCGTTGGTGCCGAGCATCTTGATCGCGACCTGGCTCGCCACCGGCCCGACCGCGATGGTCTGCTGCGCGCCCTCGAGCGTCGTCGCCGCGACGGCGCCGCCGAAGGTCTGCGGGATGCCCTGCCAGACCAGGAACAGCGTGAACACGACGCAGAGCGGCAGCAGCAGGTAGAGGGTGCAGCGGGTGAGATCGACCCAGAACGAGCCCACCGTCCGCGCCGAGGCCCGCGAGAATCCCCGGACGAGGGCGACGGCCAGGGCGATGCCGGTCGCGGCCGACAGGAAGTTCTGGTGGGTCAGCCCCAGCATCTGCGACAGGTACGAGAGCGTGGTCTCGCCGCCGTAGGACTGCCAGTTGGTGTTGGTGACGAAGCTCGCCGCGGTGTTGAAGGCGAGGTCCGGCGCCACGGCGCCCTGCCCGTCCGGGTTCAGCGGCAGGGCCGCCTGCAGCCGCAGCAGGCCGTAGAGCAGCACGAAGCCGGCCGCGTGGAAGACGAGCATCGCGGTGGCGTAGGCGAGCCAGTGCTGCTCGTGGGTCCGGTCGATGCCGGCCAGGCGATAGAGCCCGCGCTCGATCGGCTCGAGCACGGGCGAGAGCAACGTCCGCTCGCCCGCGAACACGCGGGTCATGTAGCCGCCGAGGGGACGCACGAGCGCCAGCACGACCGCGCAGAAGAGCGCGATCTGGATCCAGCCGTTCACGGTCATGGGCTTGGTGTCCTTCAGAACCGCTCGGGGCGGACGAGGGCGTAGGCGAGGTAGGCGAGGAGGCCGACCGTCACGAGGGCGCCGAGGGTCAGGTCGAGAGACAGGCCGTAGGGCATGGCGGGGCCCTCACAGGCGCGCGCACAGGCCGGCATAGCCGACCGCGAGGGCGAAGAAGGCGAGGCCTCCGGCGAGGAAGACGAGGTCGAGCATGGCGGGCGTCCGGACGACGAGGAGCCGGCAACGCGGTCGTGGGCCGACCGGTCCGCTTCGACCGATCCGCCCCGGCGACCTGCTTGCCGTGATCGTCAGAGTGGCCGGACGCGCCGTAGGAATGCGAGAGGGAGGCGGCGCCGAATCCATAAGGATCCCATCAGGATCGGGCCGGCTCGGCGGTGTCGGGCACGGACGACCGCGTCCGGTCGAAGGCGCGGCGGATCGCGCGCTGTCCCGGCGTCTCGACGGCGTAGCGGATCACGGTCGCGAGCCCGACCGAGGCGAGGACGGCCGCGAGGATCGCCGATCCGGACGACCATCCGCCGGCCTCCAGCGCCCGGATGATCGCGTAGCCGAGGATCTGGTGGACGAGGTAGAGCGGGTAGGAGATCGCCCCGAGGAAAACCAGGGGCGCGCAGCCGAGCCAGGGCAGCCGCCCGGTCGCGGCGGCGAGGACCGTGCCGGCAAAGCCGAGCACGAGCAGGACATAGAAGCCCGTCCCGACGCCGCCGTAGTCGACGGCGGGCCCGAGGGCGGTGAAGCCGAACACGGCGGCGAGCGCCCCGAGGCCGAGGGGGGTCAGCGCGCCCGCCGCGAGGCGCGCGAGCATCGCCCCAATCACGAACAGCAGCGCGAAGGGAAGGTTGAGGAGCACGACCACCTGCAGCGTCCGGACCGGAAGGACCAGCGTGCCGACGAACGCCGCGGCGAGCCATCCGGCGCAGATCCGCTCCAGGCGCAGCCCGGGATCGGTCGCCGGGCCCCTATGGATCAGGGCGAGGGCGGCGAGGGCGTAGAAGGCGACCTCGTAGGTCAGCGTCCAGTGGGACGGATCGATCGGCGGCACCCGGATCAGCGAACTGAGCATCGTCAGACCCGCGAGGGCCGCGCCCGGCGTGATCCCCACGGGATTCGGGCCGCCGAGGGCGAAGATCCCCAGCGTGACCCCCGAGCAGACGAGGAAGGCGGGATACAGCCGCGCGACCCGCCGCACGGCGTAGTCTCCGAGGGACGGCGTCCGCCCGAGCGTACCGGCAATCACGAAACCGCTCAGGATGAAGAACAGCTCGACGCCGAAATGCCCGGCGGCGAAGCTCGGAACGCGGTCGACATGCGGCCCGATGCGGCCTTCGTAGCTGAAGAGGTAATGGTGCAGCATCACCATCGTTGCGGCGAGACCACGCAGGGCGTCGATGGATCGGATTCGGCCGATGGGGCGGACGGGGGTGTTGCCCGAATCAATCGACATACTTTAGGTACGTTTTCCGCAACGCGTTCCCGTCACGCCATGACAGCGCGGTTGCCTTAAGAAACGTCGACCCCTGCCGTGCGGGATACCGGCCATTCGAAAAAAGCGTGGCTGCACCGTTGGAAAGGTATAGATTGATACCACGATTACAGTGCTCCTCTTGATTATATTCCGAGAGCGCCGGTTACACCGCACATCCGGGCATCCCGCCCGACAGCACGAACCCTGTGAGGCCAGCCCCATGACGACCGCGGAACAGAAGAAGCCGACCGATGCCGACCACACCGTCGGCAACCGCATCGCGGTGCTTCGGGCCGCCCGCGGGATCAGCCAGACCGCCCTGGGCCAGGCGCTGGGGGTAAGCTTCCAGCAGGTCCAGAAGTACGAGAAGGGCCGCAACCGCGTCGGCGCCGGCCGCCTGCAGACGATCGCCGACCATCTCGGCGTCCCGGTCTCGACCTTCTTCGAGAGCGAGCCCGGCGAGGCCCGCAGCTTCGAGGACGGCACGAGCCTGCCCTTCCTCGGCATCGCCGGCGCCGCGGAGCTGCTGAAGGCCTACGCCGCGATCGCCGACCTGCAGATGCGCCGCGACGTCCTGGCGATGGTGAAGTCCGCCGCCCGGATCGCCCGCGCCAGCACGCCCGACGCGTCCGCTTCCGACATCGCCTGACACGCGGGCCGACGCCACGGCGCCGGCCGCACCCGACAACGTGATCGCCGGGCGCTCCGATGCGCCTATCTTCCCGGATGCGAGCCACGCTGGCTTGCCGAAAGGGAGGATCCGATGATCCGCACCGTCCGCGGCGGCTTCGCCGCATTGGCGCTGTCCGCCTTCGCGCTGTCCGCGACCGTCTCCGGGGCGTCGGCAGCCGAAGGCCTGGCGTACCGGGCTGCGCTGAAGGCAAGCTCGGAAGTGCCCGCCAACGACAGCAAGGGCACCGGAGAGGTCTCGGCGACCTACGATCCGGCGAGCAAGACGCTGACCTGGAAGGGCAGCTACAATGGGCTGACCGGGCCCGTGACGGCCGCGCATTTCCATGGTCCGGCCGAGGCCGGCGCCAATGCCGGCGTGCTGATCCCGGTGACCGCCGCCGCCAGCCCGTTCGAGGGCTCGGCCACGATCGACGACGCCAAGGCGGCCGACCTCGTCGCGGGCAAGATCTACGTCAACCTCCACACCGCCGCGAACCCGAAGGGCGAGATCCGCGGGCAGGTGGTGCGCGCGCCGTAGGCCTTTTCCGGGCCGCGCGCTTTCTGTAGGCCGCTCGCCGGGGGACGGCATGCGGAGGCTCGGTCGGTGAAGCAATCGGACGCCATCATCGCCTGGACGCCGGCGCGCTGGGCGGAGCTGCGCCCGGACACCGCCGGCCAGGTCGCGGTGCTGCCCCTCCCCGACACGGAGGGCGCGGCCAAGCGCTTCATGATGCGCGGCGGGGCCGGCTCCTCGGCCCTCCAAGCCCTGACGGGGGAGGCGCGCATCGCCCGCCTGTTCATCGACTTCCAGACCCTGGTGGTGCGCGACGGCCTCGACCCGCAGGCGGTGCACCGGGCGTTCCTCGCCATCGACGAGTACCGGTTCCGCATCGCCCCCGACACGGAGGGCGCGGAGTTCGAGGATCCGCCGGAAGAGGATTGATCGCAGAGCCGCCCGAACGGCTCGCGGAGTCACAATCGAGAAAAGGCGGGCGCTTACTCACGGTTGCCCTAGTTGAGTCCCGGCACGCCTTGCGCCACGGAGCCTTCCGCGATGCCTCTCGCAGCCTCTCCCGCACCCAGCCGCCTGTCCCGCCGCGCGCTGATCGCCGCCGCCGGGCTGCTACCCTTGGCCCAAACCCTCGCGGCGGAGGAGGCGCTGATCCGCCGGCCGATCCCGTCGACGGGCGAGCTGCTGCCGGTGGTCGGCATCGGCACCTCGCGCCGCTACGAGGTCGCGCCGACGCCGGACGCCGTCGCGCCGCTGCGGGCGGCGGTGGAGCGCTTCGTGGCGCTCGGCGGATCGGTGATCGACACCGCCCCGAGCTACGGCACGGCGGAGGACGTGCTCGGCCTCATCCTCCCGGACGGGGCCCTGCGCGAGAAGGTGTTCCTGGCGAGCAAGGTGGACACCACCGGCCGCGAGGCGACGCGCGCCGAGTTCGAGCGCTCGCTGGCGCGGATGAAGGTCGCGCGGATCGATCTGCTGGCCGTGCACAACCTGATCGACGCGACCGAGAACCTCGCGGTGCTGCGCGACCTCAAGGCCGAGAAGCGGATCCGCTACCTCGGCGTCACGGTCTGGCGCGACGGGCAGTTCGACGGGCTGGAGCGGGTGATGCGCGGCGAGACCCTCGACGCGATCCAGGTCAACTACGCGATCGACAACCGCGAGGCCGCCGAGCGCATCCTGCCGCTCGCCGCCGACCGGGGGCAGGCGGTGATGGTCAACGTGCCGTTCGGGCGCGACCGCCTGTTCAAGGCGGTCCAGGGCAAGGCGGTGCCGGACTTCGCCAAGGGCTTCGGCTGCGAGACCTGGCCGCAATTCTTCCTGAAATACGTCCTCGGCCACCCGGCCGTGACCTGCCCGATCCCCGGCATGGCGAAGGTCGCCTACGTCGAGGACAACCTCGCCGCAGCCCGCGGGCGCCTGCCCGACGCGGCCGAGCGGAAACGGATGGAGGCCTTCATCGATGCGCTCTGACCTTTTGGGACTTTCCCGTCGTGCCGCGCTTATCGCCGGCCTCGCATGCCTCGCGTTTCCGGCGATGGCGCAGGAAGCATCCAAGAAAATCCGGATCGGCGTGATCGGCTCGGGCAACATCGGCGGCACGATCGGGAGCCTCTGGGTCAAGGACGGGCACGAGGTGATGTTCTCCTCCCGCCATCCCGAGACCCTGAAGGCCCTGATCGAATCCCTCGGGAGCAAGGCCAAGGCCGGCACGCCCGAGGAGGCGATCGCCTTCGGCGACGCGGTGCTCGTGGCGGTGCCGTACAAGGCCTATCCGGAGCTCTCGACATCCTACGCCGCCGCGCTCAAGGGCAAGGTCGTGCTCGATGCCGGCAACGCCACCAAGGCGCGCGACGGCGAGCTCTACGACGAGGTCCAGGCCAACGGCATCGGCGCCACCTCGGAGAAGTACTTCCCCGGTGCCAGGCTCGTCCGGGCGTTCAACGCCGCCAACTACAAGGTCTTCGCCAAGGAGGGCGCCAACGGCGGGGCCGACCGGGCCGGCGGCCGCATGGCGATCCCGATCGCCGGCGACGACGCCAGCGCCCTCAAGGTCGCCGAGGGCCTCGTGCACGATGCCGGCTTCGACCCGGTGGTGGTCGGCGGCCTCAAGGACGCGAGCAAGTTCGCCATGGGCTCGCCGGGCTTCGGCCACGAGAAGACCGCGCCGGAGCTGCGCAAGACCCTCGGGCTGACGCCGTGACGATGGCCACCGGGCAACTCCCTCTCCCCTCTGCGGGGGAGGGCGCGTCGGAGCCGGTCCTTGCAACAAGTTGACCCGATGAATCACGCAACGCCGCCGAGCGAGGCCGCGCCTTCGAACGCCCTCGCGCGCCTGATCGGCGTCCGGCCCGGAGAGGGGCCGGCCCTGGCCTGGTCCTGGGCCTACATCTTCTCGATCCTGGCCGCCTACTACGTGCTGCGGCCGATCCGCGACCAGATGGGCGTGGCCGGCGGCATCGAGAACCTGCCCTGGCTGTTCACGGCGACGCTGGTCGGGATGCTGGCGCTGAACCTGCCCTTCGCCTGGCTGGTCAAGCGCATGCCGCGCGCGCGCTTCGTGCCGCTGACCTACCGGTTCTTCGGCGCCAACATCCTTTTGTTCGCGCTGGCGCTCTACCTCGCCCCGCCGGACTGGGACGTGTGGATCGGGCGGGTGTTCTTCGTCTGGCTCTCGATCTTCAACCTGTTCGTGGTGTCGATCTTCTGGGCGACCATCGTCGACGTGTTCTCGACGATCCAGGGCAAGCGCCTGTTCGGCTTCATCGCGGCCGGCGCGACGCTCGGGGCGATCGCCGGCTCGGCGACGACCGCGCTGCTCGCCAAGACCGTGCCGACCTGGGGCCTGATGCTCGGCGCGGTCGCGCTGCTCGAATGCGCCGTGTTCAGCATGCGCGGGCTCGCCCGCCTGTCGGAGCGGCTGCGGCAGGCGCCGTCCGGCGGGCCGGAGCAGGGGACGGGACAGGTGATCGGCGGCAGCGTGTTCGCCGGCGTCACCCGGACGTTCGCCTCGCCCTACCTCCTGAACATCTCGCTGTTCCTGCTGCTGTTCTCGGTGACCTCGACCTACCTGTATTTCCAGCAGGCGGCGATCGCCAAGGCGAGCTTCCCCGACCGGGCGGCGCAGACGGCGTTCTTCGCCGGCGTCGACCTGGCGGTGAACGTGCTGACGCTGGGGGTGCAGTTCTTCCTCACCGGGCGGATCGTGCGCCGGATCGGCGTCGGGCTCACCCTGGCGATCCTGCCCGCGCTGAGCATCCTCGGCTTCGGGCTGCTGGCGCTGGCGCCGTCCATCGCCGCCATCGTCGGCTTCCAGGTGCTGCGGCGGGCGGGCAACTTCGCGATCAGCCGGCCGATCCGCGAGGTGCTGTTCACGGTGGTGCCGCGGGAGGACCGCTACAAGGCCAAGAGCTTCATCGACACGGTGGTCTACCGCCTGGGCGACCAGGCCGGCGCGTGGTCCTATGCCGGCCTCGGGGCGCTCGGGTTCGGCGCGGCGGCGGCCTCGGTGGTGGCGGTGCCGCTCTCGGCGGCCTGGCTCGTCAACAGCCTGTGGCTCGGGCGGGCGCAGGAGCGGCGCCACCGCGCCGCGCGGGCGGCCGAAGCCCCCGGCTACGCCGACGGGATCTAAGGACCGGCCGGCGGCTCAGCGGCGGCGGGCGCGCACCCGGACCGGCCGCAGGACGGGCGCGCCCGCGTGGCGGTCGCCGAGCGCCCGGCCGACGAGGCCCGCGACGCCGATCGCCGCGCATCCGGCGAGCGCCGCGGCGACGCCCTGGCCGAGCCATTCGACAAACCCGAGGATCGCCATGCAACAGCCCTCCGAATCCTGCTCCAGGCTGAGCGCCCGACGGTTAACGAAAGGTTAATGCGCCGACGCCGCATCCCCGCCGCACAGCCGCCGCCCCGGGACGGGATCTGTCCGGCACCGCAACCGTTAAGCCGACGTTAACCCTGGCGCTTCGATGGAGCGTCGGACGCGACCGGCCTAGGGGAGGTCTCGAAGGCATGACCTGCTGGTCCGATTCGCGGCCCGTCCTGTGGCTCGCCCCGGCGCTCGCCCTCGTAAGCCTGCCCCTTATGATCGGGCCCCTTGCGATCGGTCCCCTTGCGATCGGGCCCGCCTCGGCGCAGGAACCGCTCTTCCTGCGCATCCGCCCCTCGGATGCGCCTCCGCCCGCGATCGGCTCCGGCGGGGTCGATCCGGAGATCGCGGCGGCGCGGGCGGCGCGCGAGGCGGTGTGGGAGCGCAGCACCGTCCGCGCGAACATCGCGATCGCCTCGGTCTGCACCGGCTGCCTCGGACGGCCGCCGGCGCCGACGCCCCTGCGGCCGGACCGGCCGCGGCCCGCCACCCCGCCGGAGAGCGCGCGCGCCGCGCTCGCTCCGGCCGAACCTTCCCCCGACGCGGCCGCCGGCCCCGCCGCGGACCCGACATCGACCCGAGGTGATCCATGACCCAAGCCCATCCGACCAGCGGCGCCGAGCCCGATGCCGCCTGCCCGGTCTCCCTGGAACTGCTCGGCGAGGTCTACCGGGCCGACGAGTACGACTTCCCCGAGATCGTCGCCGGCATCGCGCCGCTGAAGCGGGCGCAGCTCGCCGCCTACCTCTACGGCAAGAGCCACATGCACCAGCTCGGCCTGAAGGTGGCCCGCGCCTGCGAGCGCGAGGACCTGATCCGGGTCGCCGGCGAGGTCGGATCGGTGATCCACGGGCAGGCGCACCTCAAGCCAGCGCCCGCCCCCGTCCCGGTGGTCGAGGCCGGCGCGCCGAAGCCGAAGAAGGTCAGCCTCGGCGGGCCTGCCAAGAAGATCAGCCTCGGCGGCTCGGCCGCCAAGGGCCGCAGCTTCGACTGAAGCCCCTCTTTCTCGTCGGCCCGGATACGGCACCGGTGCCGCGCGGAGGGAGCCCGCGGCGCGCCGGTGCCGCTCGTCGCGCGCGCCTCGCCTGGAGTGTCAACGCATGTACGGTTCTTGGTTCAAGCTCGGGATGGACGCCACGATGCTGGCGTTCGAATCGCAGCAGGTGATCGGCATGCGGCTGATGATGCTCTCGGCGGGCGGGGCCGTCGGCCAGGCCGAGGCGCAGCGCATGGTCACCGAGAAGGTCGTGGCGGCGGGCGAAGCCGCGCTGATGATGGCGTCCGGCGCCTCGACCGCCAAGGTCATCGCCGGCTACCGGCGCAAGGTCCGGGCGAACGCGCTCCGCCTGTCGAAGCGCTGACGACCCCGCGCCGGCGCACGGATTCGCGCCGGCTTCGCACCGCAACACCCGTTAACCCTGCCTTAACCACCGGCTTTCATCGTTTCCCCGGGACAGCAACGGGAGACGAGACATGGACCTGATCGATCACCGGGTGCGCGAGCGCGCCTACTACATCTGGGAGGACGAAGGCCGCATCCACGGCCGGGCGGACGCCCACTGGCTGCGCGCCGAAGCCGAGATCGCCGCGCCCGCGCCGATCCTGACGATCGAGGCCGTCGCCGAGACCAGCCTCGCCCCGAGCCCGGCCAAGACCCTGAAGCCCCGCGCCAGCCGCGCCAAGGCCATTGCGAAGCCTGCCGAGGCCGCCGCGAAGCCTGCCGGCAAGACCGCTGCCAGCAAGACCGCTGCCGCCAAGCCGGCCCCGAAGGCCGCCGCGTCCAAGATCGCGGCCCCCAAGGCTCCGAAGGCGCTCGCGGCCGCCAGCCTCGCCGCCAAGCCGAAAGCCGCCCGCGCCTCGACCGGCGCCAGCCTGCACTGAGCCGCCGCCGAGGCCTCGAAACTCGACCGCAAGAGCCCGCCCCTCGACCGAGGGGCGGGCTCTTGCCGTTTCGAGGACCCGCTCGGCCCCTTCCCGGATGCCCCCTTCCCGGATGGCCCCGGATGCGGGATACGCCGATCCTGCAGGCGCGAGGGACGGATCCCCGAATCTCCGTAAGCCAGGGGTTGTGGTTCGCATGCCAGACGCCGTGAGCGGGGCCGACGCGCCCGCATCCGCCAAGCCGTCGGTCCTGACCCACCTCGCGGATCGCCGCATCGTGGCGATGCTCGGGCTCGGCTTCAGCTCTGGGCTTCCGTTCCTGCTGGTCTACGTCACGCAGTCGGCGTGGCTGTCGGAGGCGAAGGTACCGATCGGCATCCTCGGGCTGCTGAGCGAGCTGACGCTGGCCTACAAGTTCAAGTTCCTCTGGGCGCCGTTCCTCGACCGCTACGACGCCCCGATCCTCGGGCGCTGGCTCGGGCGGCGGCGCGGCTGGATCGTGGCGACGCAGCTCGGCGTGGCGCTGACGCTCGCCGGCATCGCCTTCGGCGACCCGGCCGACTTCCTCGCCTGGACGGTGGTGTTCTCGCTGGCGCTGGGATTCGCCGGTGCGACGCAGGACGTGGTGATCGACGGCTGGCGCATCACCGCGGCGCCGCCCGAGCGGCAGGCGCTGATGTCGTCCTTCGCCGAGGTCGGCTGGCGGGTCGGCAACCTCGCGGCGGGCGCCGGGGCGCTCTACCTCGCCGACGCCTACGGCTGGCGCGCCGCCTACCTGTGCATGGCCGTGCTGATGGCGCCCGGGATGATCGCGGCCCTGATCGCCCCCGAGCCGGAACCCGCCCGGCCCGCGACGCACGAGCGCGCCGGCTTCGTCGAGACCGTGGTCGCGCCGATCCGCGAGCTGGTGACGCGGCTCGGGCCGATGGCGGTGCCGATCCTCGTGATGGTCGCGGGCTTCCGCATGCCCGGCTACGTGTCGAGCGCGATGGCGATGCCGCTGTTCAAGAGCCTGCACTACTCCAACACCGACATCGCCACGGTGACCAAGCTGTTCGGCTTCGGCGTCGCGCTGGCCGGCACGTTCCTGGCGAGCTTCGTCGTGCCGCGGATCGGGATCCTCGCGAGCCTCGTCGCGGGCACCGTGTTCGGCTCGGCCTCGCACCTCGCGCTCGCCTACCTCGCGATCCACGGCGGTGACGGGGGAGCGGCGTTCTGGACCTTCGCGATCGCCGTCAGCGTCGACAGCTTCGCCTACGCCTTCGCCTCGATCGTGCTGATCACCTACATGTCGTCGCTGGCCGCGAGCGAGCACGCCGCCAGCCAGTACGCGCTGCTGACCTCGCTGTGCGCGCTCCCCGGCAGCCTGCTGGCCGGCGCCTCCGGCTTCATCATCGCCGATGTCGGCTTCGCCTGGTTCTTTGTCGGCACGGCGCTGATCGGCGTGCCGGTGGCGCTCCTGTGCGCCTATGTCTGGCACGTCCATCCGCGGACGGAGGCGCCGGCGGCGTGAGTCCGCGACGAGGGCCGTGGAACGGCGGCGAAGCTGTGCCGTTGTCCGACGAGAACCCTGCACCGGCCGGGATACGCGCGCGCCCCGCGCGCCGCCCTTTCCGACACGAGGACCCGATGACGCTCCGCACAGCCGGCCTTCTGCTCGCCCTGCTCGCCGTCCCGGCCGCCGCGCAGGCGCAGGTCTATCGCGACCGCGCGCCGGCTGGCCCGCTCGGCGAGACCGTGCCGATCACCGTCGGCGGCCGCGCGCCCTGGCAGCCGGCCTGGGCCTACGATTCCGGCGGCGACAACGACCGGCGGCCGGAGCTGCCCTATTACCAGCAGGGCCGCGGCCAGCAGACCGGCGGCCCCACGCGCAACCTGCTGCCCGACGACGGCCTGCGCCTCGTCCCGATCCCGCGCTGAGCAGATGAAAGCCGCGATCTTCGACATCGACGGGACGCTGCTCGACAGCGTCGACCTTCACGCGGAGGCCTGGGTCGAGGCCTTCCGCCACTTCGGCGTCGAGACCGACGTCGCCAAGGTCCGCAGCCAGATCGGCAAGGGCGGCGACGAGCTGATGCCGGTCTTCCTGTCGGAGGCGCAGCTGCGCGACCAGGGCGAGGCGATCGAGGCCTACCGCTCCGACCTGTTCAAGCGCGCCTACCGCGACCGGGTGAAGCCGTTCCCGGGCGTGCGCGCCCTGTTCGAGCGGATCCGCGCCGACGGCACGACGATCGCGCTGGCCTCCTCGGGCAAGCGCAGCGAGGTCGAGCACTACCAGGACGTGCTCGGCATCGCGGACCTCGTCGACGCGGCGACGAGCTCGGACGACGCCGAGCGCTCGAAGCCCCATCCCGACATCTTCGAGGCGGCGCTGAAGCGGCTCGAAGGCATCGACCGCGCCGAGATCGTGGTCCTGGGCGACACGCCCTACGATGCGCAGGCCGCCGGCAAGGCCGGGCTCGCCACCGTCGGCCTGCTGTGCGGCGGGTTCCCCGAAACCGACCTGAAGGCGGCCGGCTGCATCGCGATCTATCGCAGCCCACAGCACCTGCTCGAAGACTTCGAATCCTCGCCGCTGGCAAAGCGCAAGACGATCTGACGTCGAATCCGGTGCGCGCCCGCAATTGTCCCCGCAATCCTGGCATGCGTGTGGCCCGGATGCGACGCGGTCTCGCGCCGGCTACGGACAACGCAGGATAAGACTGGCGCGGGTGGCGCGAAAGGCGTAGCCACCCCGCCGGAACTTCCTGGGATCCTTCTAAGGACGGGGCGGATCATGCGTCAGACGGCCGAGACCAGCGTACAGACCTGGAATCCCTGCAGCGACAGGCCTCTCCACGAGCGGATCGCGGAGGCGGTCCAGAGCCGCGCCACGCCGATCAGCCAGCTCCTGCGCCTGATGTCGGCCCTCGACGCCGAGGGCAACGCCAACGAGAACCTGCGGCTTCAGCTGCGTGCCCGCATCGGCGCGCCGCTCAGCGCCTGAGGCCGACCCGCCCCGATGGGGGCCCGGCGTCGACGACGGTCCCGGCGATGCGCCCGCCGCCGGGGTGAGCCGGAGCAGGACGGCTGCCGGCGCCTCCCCGCATCTCGGCGCGACGCATCGACCGACCCGCAGGCCGTCATCCTGACTTCAGCTCCTCAAGGCTGAACCCAGAGGCAGGCCGGCTCGCCCTTCACCGCAAGGCATTCGAACGGCGCGCCGCCGATCATCGCGCGGTGCTCGACCGCGCCGACGTCGGCGCGCCGGATCGCCTTGCATCCGGGCCGGCTGCCGGCCTGGGCGAGGGCGGCGGCGCGGTCGGGGGCGGCGGTCGTAAGGAGGCGGAGCGACACGAGGGTGTCGCAGGCCGCGACCCGATCGTCCGGCTGCGCGAGCGCGGGGGTGACGAGCATCGCGGCCAGCCCGATGCCGGCCCGGCACGCACGCCGTCGGAAATGCCGCTCGATCATGTTTCCCCCTCGGCGATCTGCGGACAGGCGGGACGGCCGCGCGAGGCGCGAAGGTCCGGAAGAAACGGCAACGCCGTCCGCGGCGGGCGGACGGCGCTGTCTGGCGGCCGATGCGACGCAGCGTCCGCGTCAGCGCTTGGTCTTCACCTTGGCCTTGCGGGCGGCATAGCGGGCGTCGCGGAGTTCCTTCTTCGCGGCGAGCTCGGCGGCCTTGCGCTCCTGCAACGCCGCGGCCTCGGCGGCCTCGCGGGCGATCTGGGCGGCGAGCTCGGCCTCCTCGCGGGCGCGCTTCTCTTCCGCGGCCTGCTTCTCGGCGGCGATGCGGGCGGCTTCGCGCTCGCGGAGACGGGTCTCGCGGGCCTGGACGAGCTCGGCCCGGGCCTTGGCTTTGGCGATCATCTCGGGGTCGTCGGCCGGGGGGCGCGCCTTGAACTTGGCGAGCAGGGCAGCCTTGGCGGCTGCGGAATTCTGGCGGCGGTCGTCGAAATTACGATAGTCGAATGCGCTCATCTGACCTTTCTCGTACGGTGTCTCACTTCGGGTTTCGGGAGCGTCCGCGACGGATCAATCCGCGGGACGGGGCCGGGGGAACGGGCCCTTCAGCAAATCGGATTCGGCAAGCCTGCTTCCGCCTCGCGGCGAATCGAAAAAGCCAATGACCGACGGATGGGCGGCGTGCAACCTGAGCTGCATTCGGAAATCGCCGCGATGGGTGACAATCGTCGTCGCGCCGTCGCAAATCCAGGGACAGATGCGGATATGCCGCAGCGGGACGATCGACGCCCCCGGACCGCTCCGTCCGGAGGCGTCGCTGTCGCGGATCAGGCCGCCTGGAGGTTTCCGGCCGACTGCTTGCCGGTGCGCCGGTCGTTCTCGATCTCGTAGGAGAGCTTCTGGCCCTCGATCAGGTTGCGCATGCCGGCGCGCTCGACGGCGGAGATGTGGACGAACACGTCCTTGCCGCCGTCATCCGGCTGGATGAAGCCGTAACCCTTGGTCTCGTTGAACCATTTCACGGTGCCCGTGCTCATGGCGCCTACCTCCGTCGTATCGATGTGTTGAGCCTGCCGGCCCGAGCGGCTGTCCACGCGCGGGGGTGGGCGAAGCAGGTTGGATGTCGAGATGGAATGTCAGTCGAAGCGACGCCCTTGCAAGTGGCTAAAGGGACAGCGGGCGGAGCAACCCGGCGGCGGCCGGCAAGCATCGACGCACGCTGGAGTTAGGTCGCGGCCTGCCGTCTGACAAGAGTCCGGCCGACAGTCCCGGCGCCGCCCCCTGCGAAGGTTGCCGCAGCCGGCCCGGCCGTCTAGGTTCGGCCCGGTGCGCGATGGGGTCCGGACGGAGGGTCCGGCACCCGATCACCCCGGATCCGGCTCGGGCGGGGGACCACCGGCAGCGGCCTTCCTTAAGGCCTGCTCCGGCATGATCGGCATCGCGACGAGGGGGGACTTCGAGATGATCGCGACGGAATTTCCGCACGCCGCGGACGTGCAGCGGACGGCCGGCCCCTGCGCGTGACGCGACGGAACCCGGATCGCGCCGCCACCGTCCCGCGCGGCCGCAACGGCGCCTTCGCCGGCGCCGTCATGGCCGCCGGCCTGTCCCTGGCCGCCTCGCCGGCCGCGGCCTTCGACCTGTTCGGGTTGTTCGGCTCCGAGGAGGAGCCCCTGGCGCCGAGCGCCACCGCGCTGCCCTACGCGCTGAAGATCCAGGGCACCGACGATTCCGACCTAGAGAAGACGCTGGAGGACACCTCGACCCTCCACCGCCTGCGCCGCGAGCCGCCGCCGGACGGGGAAGGGCTGGTGCGCCGCGCCGAGGCCGACCTGCGGCGCCTGCCCGACGCGCTCTCCGGCTACGGCTACTACGCCGGCCGTGTCACCGTCCGGATCGAGGAGGTGACGCTCGGCGGCGAGGCCTCGCTGATCGCCGCCGCGCGGGCGGCGGATGCCGAGCGCGCCCGCGCCCTGGTCCCGGTCCGCATCGCGGTCGATGCCGGGCCGCTCTACACCCTGCGCACCGTCACCGTGCGCGACCCGCAAGGCGCCGCCTTCCCCGAGGAGGTGCTGCCGAAGCGCTTCACCCGCGTCGACGACGAGACGCCGGCGCGCTCCAGCCTCGTGCTCGCCCGCGAGGCGAAGATCGTCGACCGCTTCCGCGAGCGCGGCCACCCCTTCGCCAAGGTGGTGTCGCGCGATCCCGTCGTGGACGACGCCGCCCACGTCATGGACGTGACCTTCACCGTCGATCCCGGCCCGCAGGCCGGCCTCGGCGCGGTCACGGTCCGCGGCACGAAGGACATCGACCCGGCGGTGGTGCGCTCCTTCATCGACGCGGAGCCGGGCGACCCGTACTCGCCGAAGGCGCTCACCGACATGCGCCGGGCGCTGGTGAAGGTCGAGGGCCTCGGCTCGGTGCGGGTGCGCGAGGGCGAGGCGCTGGATGCGCAGGGCAACCTGCCGATCTTCGTCGACGTGACCGAGCGCGACCGCAACCTGATCGGCGTCTCGGCCCGCTACTCCACCGTCGACGGCCCCGGCATCCGCGCGACCTACGCCAACCGCAACCTGTTCGGCGGCGGCGAGACGATCCGGCTCGACGCCGACCTGTTCTACCTCGGCAACGATCTCTACGCCACGCAGCGCAAGCTCGCCGGCATCGAGTCGAACGGGCTCGGCGGGCGCCTGTCCGCCACCTTCGTGAAGCCGGCCCTGTGGGGCACCCGCAACGACCTGATCGCCAACCTGTTCGCGGGTCGCGAGGCGCAGCAGAGCTACGTCGCGGACGCCGCCGGCGGGACGCTCGGCGTCCGCCACCGCTTCTCGGACACGTTCTACGCGCAGGTCGGCGTCGAGGGGCAGGCGGGCCGCGCCCAGGACGCGCTCGGCAAGGTCGATTACCGCCTGGTCGGCATCCCGGTCTCGGTGTCCTACGATTCGACCGACAACCTGCTGGACCCGACCAGGGGCGTCCGGCTGACGGCCTCGGCGACGCCCTATGCCGGCTTCCTCGGCTCCGATCCGTCCATCTTCGTCGCCAAGGCGCAGGGCTCGACCTACTACGCCCTGGACGAGGACGCGCGGTACATCCTCGCCGGCCGCCTCGGCTTCGGCTCGATCTCCGGCGCGAGCCTGGAGGACATCCCGGCCAACATCCGCTTCTTCGCCGGCGGCGGCGGCTCGGTGCGCGGCTTCCCCTATCGCACGCTCGGCCCGCGCGGGCCGTTCAACCTGCCGGTCGGCGGCCGAAGCCTGCTGGAAGCCTCGTTCGAGGCCCGGATCAAGGTCACCGACACGATCGGCGTGGTGCCGTTCTTCGATGCCGGCACGGCGTTCGCCGGCTCGCTCCCCGATTTCGACGAGCGCATCCGCACCGCAGTGGGCCTCGGGCTCCGCTACTACACCGGCATCGGCCCGATCCGCGTCGACGTCGCATTCCCCCTCGACCGGATCAAGGGCAACCACGAGCGCCCGGTCGCCCTCTACATCAGCCTCGGGCAGTCGTTCTGATGGGGATTCGGGATCGGTTCGCGCGCGTTCTCCCTCCCCCCGCAGGGGGGGGAGGGATCCGCGTCGCCGTCGCGATCCTGCTCGTCCTCGGCCTCGCCGCGCCCGCGGCCGTCACCCAGGCCGCCGACGAGGCCGAGAAGACCGTGCTCGGCGGGCTGCTGTCGCGCGCGCTCTCCACCCCGTCGTCGCGCGTCGCCATCGGCGCGGTCGACGGCGCCCTCTCGTCGGACGCCACGATCCGCGACGTGGCGATCAGCGACCGCGACGGGGTCTGGCTGAAGCTCGACCGGGCGCGCATCGTCTGGCGCCGCCTCGCGCTGCTGTCCGGCCGGCTCGAGGTCGACACCCTCGAGGTCGGCCGGCTCGACGTGCTGCGGCGCCCGGTGCCCTCCGCCGTCGCCGCGACGCCGGAGCCCGACGGCACCCTGCTGCCGGACCTGCCGGTCAAGGTCGAGATCAAGGACTTCTCACTCGCCGAGCTCGTCCTCGGCGAAGGGCTCGCCGGGCAGCCGGCGCGGCTCTCGGCCAAGGGCCGGGCGAAGCTCGGCGCGCCGTCCGAAGGGCTCGACCTCGACGCGGCGGTGCAGCGCCAGGATGCCGGCGGCCGGTTCGGCCTCAAGCTGCTGTTCGTGCCGCAGGGCGAGCGCCTGGAGCTGAAGGCGACCCTGACCGAGCCGGCCGGCGGCCTGCTCTCCAAGGGCCTGAACATGCCCGGCGCCCCGCCTGTCGACCTCGACCTCGACGGCCGCGGGACGCTGGACGCCTGGAACGCCCGCCTCGACTTCTCCGCCGGCGAGACCATCGGCGCCCAGGGGGGCGCCCGGATCTCGCGGGTCGGGGCCGAGCGGCGCCTCGCCCTCGACCTCGCCGCGCGCATCGAGGGCCTGCTTCCAGGCCCGGCCGCGGCGGTGTTCTCCGGCACGACCAAGCTCGACGGCGCCCTCGGGTTTTCCGATGGCGGCGCGCTCAGGATCGACCGGCTCGAGCTGACCTCGCGGACCGCCCGCCTCGACGCGCGCGGCACCCTGGACGCGGCACGGAACGCCGACTTCACCCTCCAGGCCCGCGCCGTGCCGACCGAGGGCGGGGTGACCCGGGCCGCCGACAGCGAGCTCAAGACCCTGGTGTTCGACGGCAGCCTGAAAGGCCCGCTCGCCCGGCCGCACGTGGCGGGCAGCCTGAAGGCCGCCGGCCTGCGCACCCGGGATAGCGCCCTGGACCTCGTCGAAGCCCGGCTCGCGGCCGAGCCCGCCGCGGCCGACCGCTTCGACCTCAGCGCCGACGCCCGGGTCGAGGGGCTGACGCTGCCCGACCCCGCCCTGCGGCGGGCGCTCGGCGCACGCGCCGGCTTCGACTTCCGCGGGACCCTGGAGCCCGACAACGCGGTTTCGGTCTCGCGCCTGCACGTCGAGGCGCCGACGATGCGGGCGGACTATGCCGGCCGCGTCGGGCGCAACACGCTCACCGGCACGGTCGAGGCCGCGCTGTCAGACCTTTCGGCCTTCTCCGACCTCGCGGGCCGGCCGCTCGCCGGAAGGCTGTCGGGCACGGCCAAGCTCGGCGGCGATCCGGCGCGGAAGGCCGTGACCGCGGAGGTGGATGTCCGCACCGAGGCGCTGTCCCTCGGGCGACCGGCGCTCGACGGGCTGCTCGGGGCGGCTCCGCGCGTCACCGGGCGCCTGTCCCAGGTCTACGACGGCTACGCCTTCGACGGCGCGAAGCTCGAGGGCGCGGCCGTCGTCGCGCGCCTCGACGGCCGCGCCACCGCCCGGGTCGCCGACGCCAAGCTCGACGTCGACCTGAAGGACCTGTCCGCCCTCGACGACGCGCTCGCCGGGCGGGCCGGGCTGTCCGGGCGGCTCTCGGGGACCCTCGAGCATCCCGACCTGTTCGCCCTCGTCAGCGCGTCCGAGGCCAGCGCCATGGGCCGCCCCGTGCGGGGCCTGAAGGTCGAGGCGACCCTCAAGGACCTGACCGGCGCGCTCGACGGCACGGTCGCCCTCGGCGGCACCGTCGGCGGCAAGCCGCTGCAGGGAGGGGCCCACCTCGCGCGCTCGGGGGCCGACTGGCGCCTCGACCGGCTCGGGCTCGGACTCGGCTCGGTGACCCTCGACGGCAGCGCCGCGCTCGACGCCGCGACCCGGCTGACGGAGGGCGCGGTCCGGCTCAAGGCGGCCGACCTCGACGACCTCACGCCGCTGGCGCTGACGCGGCTCGCCGGCCACCTCGACGCCGACATCGCGCTGTCCCGCGCGAGCGGCCGGCAGGACGCGACGATCCGCGCGACCGGCGCGCGCCTGCAGGCCGGCGCGATCGGCCTCGCCCGGCTCGACGCGGACCTGACGGGACAGGACCTTCTCGGGGCGCCGCGGATCGACGGGCGGGCCGAGGCGGACCGCATCGTCGCCGCCGACCAGATCCTCGACACGGTGCGCCTGACGGCGGCGGGCTCCCCGGCGGCGACCGATCTCGTGCTCAAGGCGCGCGCCCGCGGCTTCGACCTCGACGGCGCCGCCCGCCTCGTCCCGGGCCACGGCTCGGACGCGGCCACCCGGATCGACCTGCTGCGCGTCTCCGCCGCGCGGGGCGCCGACCGGCTGGCGCTCGCGGGCCCTGCGACGGTGACCCTCGAAGGCGGCGGCGCGCGGATCGATAACCTGACGATCGCCGCGGGCGGCGGCCGCGTCACCGTCGCGGGCAAGGCCGGGCGCGACAACGACCTGACGATCGGCATCCGCGCCCTGCCGCTGGCGCTCGCGCGCATCGCCGCGCCCGGCCTGGCGCTGAGCGGCACCCTGGACGGCGAGGCCGCGATCCGGGGGCCGACGGATCGGCCGCAGGGGCACTACGCCCTCACCGTCGCCCGCCTCGTCACGCCGGAGACGCGCAAGGCCGGCCTGCCGCCGATCGAGGCCTGGGCGTCGGGCGACCTCGGCGACGGCCGGATCGGGCTCGACGGCCGCATCACCGCGGGGCCCGGCGTCGCGATGACCCTGTCCGGCTCGCTGCCGGCGGCGGCCGGCGGCAGCCTCGCGGTGAAGGCGCGGGGAACGCTCGACGCGGCGCTGGCCAACAGCCTGCTCAGCGTCGGCGGCCAGCGGGTCGCCGGGCGGGTGGCGATCGATGCGGGGGTGACGGGCACGCTCGCCGCACCGCGGGCGGAGGGCAGCGCGACGCTGTCGGGCGGCAGCTTCACCGACCCGCTCAACGGCATCCGGCTGACCAACATCGAGGGCCGCGCCACGGGGCGCGGCGACGCGGTCGTGCTGGAACGCCTCACCCTGGCGACCCGCAACGGCGGGACGCTGCGCGCCGACGGCCGCGTGGCGCTCGAGCCCCAGGCCGGGTTCCCGGGCACGATCCGCATCGCGGGCGAGCGCGCCGAGCTGATCTCGAGCCCGCTGATGACGGCGGTGGCGAGCCTGAACCTCGCGCTCTCCGGCCCGCTGTCGCGCACGCCGCGGATCGCCGGCCGCGTCGACGTGGTCTCGATCGACGTGTCGGTGCCCGACCGGCTGCCCGCGACGGTGCAGCCGCTGCCGGGCATCCGCCGGGTCAACACCCCGCCCGACATCCGCGCCCGGCTCGACGCCAAGGCCCTGCGCGGGGCGCAGGTGGCGGCCGTGGGAAGACGCGGCGCGCGCGGCAAGCCCGCCGTGCCGTTCGACGCCACCCTCGACGTCGCGGTGAGCGCTCCGAACCGCATCTTCGTGCGCGGGCGCGGCATCGACGCCGAGCTCGGCGGGAGCTTGCGCGTCACCGGCACCTCGCGCGACCCGAACGCGAACGGCGCGTTCGAGCTTCGGCGCGGGCGTCTCGCGGTGATCGGGCAGCGCCTCGACTTCACCCGCGGCCGCGTGACCTTCGGCGGCGCCATCGCGGCCCCCGACCTCGACTTCGTCGCCGAGACCAAGGCCACCGACATCACCGCCCGCATCGCGGTCTCGGGGCCGGCCGACAGCCCGGTCTTCGCGATCTCCTCGGACCCGAGCCTGCCGCAGGACGAGGTGCTGTCGCGGCTGCTGTTCAAGAAGGCGTCGGGCAGCCTGTCGCCGTTCCAGGCGCTGCAGCTGGCGCAGGCCGTGTCGCAGCTCTCGGGCGGGGCAGGGGGCGTCGACGTGTTCGAGGCGGCGCGCAAGGGCCTCGGGCTCGACAGCCTCGACGTCTCGACCGGGACCAGCGGCGGCCCGGCGCTCGGCGCCTCGCGCTACCTCAGCGATCGCCTCAGCGTCGGCATCAAGGCCGGCGCCAAGCCGGCCGACACGGGCGCGACCATCGACTACGACGTGACGCGCCGGGTGAAGATCCAGGGCGAGGCCGGCAGCGACGGCCGCACCAGCGTCGGCGTCGGCGCGGAATGGGAATACTGAGCGCGCGACGCGCTCAGTGGCGGGCGAGGCCGGCCTGCTTCGGGCCGACGGCCTGGGCGAGGCGCCGGCCGACATGCAGCATCGCCCTCTCGATCAGGGCGAGCGTCGGCGGATCGTTGTCGAGCTTGGCGTACTCGTAGGCGACGATCAGGCCGTCGGCGATGCCTTCGAGCAGGCTGACGGTCTCGCTGGCCGCGTCGGCCAGTTGACGGAACGGATCGCCGGACGTCCCCTCGGCGGCCCGAGCCTCCGCACTGTGAGCCTCGGCAACGTGAGCCGTGCAGCGGTCGAGGATCCCCTGCGACGCCTCGATCGTCTTGCGGGTCTCCTCGATGATCTCGCGCATCTCCGCGACGAGGGAAGGCTGGTCCGCGACCTTCGGGTGATCGATGCTCATGCTGATATTGCCCCCACGACGGAGCAAGCTTGCATCCTATGGTTGAGATGCGTCAACAGGATTCGCATGTCGCGCGACGTCGCACGGTCGGCCGCAAGGGTCCGGTGCCAAGGGGCCGGTGCAAGGGTCCGGTGGAGGCGGGTGCAGGACGGGAAGCGGAACCGGACGTGCGTCAGGAAGTGTCCGAACGAAAACGAGCCGCGCCCGTTTCCGGGGCGGCTCGCAGGTGGCACATCCGACGCGACCCCGCAGGGTCGCGCCCGAGGGTCACTTGATCAGCATCAGCAGGGCCTTGCCGGCGGGGGACTTCAGCTCCTTGGCGTCGAGCGTGCCGTCGTTGTCCGGGTCGGCGGCCTGGAAGCGGTCGGCGACGGCGGCGAGGTATTCCTTCTTGTCGATCGTGCCGTCGTTGTCCGGGTCGGCCTTCTTCAGGCCGGCGGCGCTCAGGCGGCCCTTCAGCTCCTTCTTGTCGAGGGTGCCGTCGGCATCCTTCTCGAGGCGATCGAAGGTCGCCGAGGCGGTCGCCTCGATCTCCTTCATGTCGACGGTGCCGTCGTTGTCGGTGTCGATCATCTTGACCGCCTGGGCGCCGGTCATCGGCTTGGCGAAGGCGACGGGGGCGGTCATGGTGGCCGAGGCCAGGACGAGAGCGGCGAAGGTGCTGGAAAGACGAAGGGTCATTGCCGAATTATCCCGAAATGTGTTGCGCGAACTTCCTACGCGTGACGATTGCACTGCACAAGCGATTTCTCTCGATCGATCGCTGAGGTTGCCCATGGCGCGTCCCACGCCGAAGGCGGGGCGAGCCCGGCGCGACATCCCTGCGGGCGCGGGCGCGAGCCCAACGCGCCATCGTCCGCGTCGTTGCGAAGGCTCGCCGAATCGCCATCGTCCCGACGCACGGTGCGCCCCGAACGGCCGACGCGGGGGCCGGCGTGCCGCCCGCCCCACCCTCCAGCGCGAGACCCCGATCCGATGGCAGCCCGTCCGCTGATCTTCTATCCCGACCCGCGGCTGGACGTGCCGTCCGACCCCGTGACGGCCTTCGATGCCGATCTCGGCGACCTCGCCCGGGACGTGACGGAGACCCTCGATTCGGCCGCGGCCGCCGGGTTGACTGCGGCGCATCTCGGCGTGCGGCGGCGCCTCGTCGTGCTGCGCCCGGAGCCGGGCGGGCCGGCCATGGTCTACGTCAACCCCGAGATCGTCGACCGCTCGCCCGAGCGCGTCACGGCGCGGGAGGGCAGCGTCTCGATGCCGGGCGTGTCCGAGCCGGTCGAGCGGGCGGCCACGATCCGGGTGCGGTTCCAGGATCTCGACGGCGTCGCGCAGGAGGAGGCGGCCGAGGGGTTTCAGGCCGCCTGCCTCCAGCACGAGATCGACCAGCTCGACGGCATCTTCTGGATCGCCCGCCTCTCGCGCCTGCGCCGGGAGCGGGCGGTGAAGCGCTTCGCCAAGCTGCGGGCGCAACCGTGAGCGCGATCCCGTCTCGAGGCCATCCGGCCTTGGGCCGCGCCGTGCCGGCCACGCCGGCTCGATCACGGAGGCTTGACGCCGGGACAGAGGCTTGGCCCGATGCCGGCCTGCGCTTAGGAGGAGGCATGCGTCTCGCGATCCTGCTCGCCACGTCCCTGTCCGCCCTGGCCGTATCCCGGCCCGTGCAAGCCCAGGCGCCGGGCAGGCCGGCCAAGCCGGCGCCGGCCGTGCAGGGGCCGGTCTCCGCACCGGTGATCGCGTGCCCGTCGCTGGCGAACTACCGTCTCCTGCGGCGGGAAGCGCCCGACGAGGCCGCCGCGCTCGCACGCCTGGGCGATGCCAGGGCCGACCACCTCGGCTGCACGGCGTTTCCGCGGGATCGGATCGCCGCGCTCGCCGAGCACGTCGCCCTCGGCGGCGCGCAGTACGATTGCCTGGCCCTGCAGGGCACCGCGATCTGCCAGTGGACGGCGACCGGCACCGTCGACCTGCCGGTGCCGGCCAAGTCGCAGCCGAAGCCGTCGGCCGCCGACAGGGGCCGACGCTGAGGCACCGTCCGGCGCGCGCGGCGGCGATGCCGGGGACGGCGCCGGGAGCGCGTTCGCGACCGGGCCCGGCTGCGCTCGCGTCCTGGACCGGATGAACGCGCCGGTTGTAACGTTCCGGTCCCGGCCGCATTCCGCGGCGCGGATCAGGACGCGAGACCGATGGCACCGACTGACTCCGAGACCGTCCCCTGCGCCTGCCCCGACTGCGTCTGCGAGGTCGCGCCGGGCCATGGCATCGCGCGCGCGGGCAAGACCTTCTGCTGCGAGGACTGCGCCGCCGGCCACCCGGACCATGCCGGCTGCGGCCATTCGGGCTGCGCCTGCCACGGCTGAGGCCGCGGGTTCCTGAGCCGGTCAGAACCGCGCGGTCAGGAAGATCCGGACGTTGCGCCCGGCGAGCAGGATCTCGTCCTTCTTGAACGAGGCCGAGTTGCGGATGCGGTCGTCGAGCAGGTTGCGGCCGGCAAGGCCGAGCGTCACCGCGCTCGCGCCGTAGACCGCCGGGTCGAGGGGCTCGGTGTAGCTCACCTCGGCGCGCAGGTCGTCGAAGCCGGGCGTCGTCGTCTCCAGCGGCGCGACCTCGGTGTGGGCGAAGGCGTGCAGCAGGAAGACGCGGGCGTACCAGCCGTCCGCCCGCACGAACGCGCCGCCGCCGACCCGGTGGGGCGGGATCCGCGGCACGTAGGTGTCGTCGTCGAACTGCGCGCGGACGAAGTCGTACTGCGCCTCGAGGCCGGCCCAGCCGTCGCCCACCGGGATCAGGTCGAGCTGCGCGCCGATCTCGGCACCGTAGAAGGTGGCGTTGCGCTGGGAGTAGACGATCTGCTGCAGCGCGTCGTCGGAGCCGCAGGAGGCGAAGTCGTCGCCGCAGCGGGTGCCGGTCTCGCGCTTGTAGATGAAGCCGGTGTAGCGGGTGTAGTAGCCCGTCGCGTCGAGGCGCAGCGGACCTTCCGCCCGGCGGATGCTGGCCTCGACGGTGCGCGCCCGCTCCTTCTTGAGGTCGGGATCGCCGATCTCGAAGGTCGCGGTCGCGTCGTGCGCCCCGCGCGAGTACAGCTCGAAGGCGGTGGGCGCGCGCTCGACGTAGGACCCGTTCAGGCTCGCGACGAAGCCGTAGGGCAGGTCCTGCAGGGCGCCGAAGCTGAGGCTCTTGGGGGCGAACTTGCGCCGCCGCCCGAAGGCGAGCGGATCCTCGCCCTCGACCGGCAGGTAGCTCCCCGGGAACTGCGTCGCCGTGCCGGTGGAGCGGTCGCCCTCGATCCGCCCGGCGGCCTGGAAGCGCAGGCCGTGGCCGACGTTCAGCTCCTCGAACAGGTAGACGGCGTTCGAGCGGGAATCGGTCGGCGCCAGCAGGGTGCCGGCCTCGCCCGAGGTCCCGATCTCGCGCCGCCCGGCCTGGAGCCCGAGCGCCCCGGTCAACGTGCCGAGGGCGGTGAAGACCGGCACGTGCTGCAGCTCGACGCGGCCCTCGGCCTCACGGTTCTTGAAGGTCGCCTGCACCCCGTCGAGGCCGTCCTCGCCGAGGCCGATCTCCTGGTGCTTGTAGACCGAGCCCCCGGCCCAGAACCGGATCACCTCGAACGGTCCCTCGAGCGGCCGAACTTCGCCGCGCGCCAGCACCCGGTCCTGGTTCGGGTTCAGGCGCGTGCGGCTCTCGGCCGCCTCGCCGCCGGGGATCTGGTAGAGCGCGTCGTAGTGGCTGTACGAGATCCCGACGAAGCCGCGGTCGCCGATCACCGACATGCCGACCGCGCCGCCCTGCGAGCGGTTGGCGGAGTTGGCCTGGATGCCGGCGGGCGTGTCGTAGCTGTCGGCGCCGGTCCGGAAGCCGTCGGCATGGACCGCGACGTTCTCCGAGCCCGCATCGACGGTGCCGGCCACGAGCCGGCCGTTGTCGACGCTGGAATACCCGGTGGTGACCTGGCCGGCATAGCCGCGCGGCGGGATGAAGGTCGGCACGCGGTTGTTCTCGGAGGAGACCACGCCGCCGATCGCCTGGCTGCCGTAGCGCAGGGTCGCGGGCCCGCGGATCACCTCGATCCGGTCGGAGACCAGCGGGTTGATCGGCACGCCGTGGTCCTCGCCGAGCTCCGAGACGTCCTGGATGCCGACGCCGTTCTCCTGGATCCGCACCCGGCTGTTGTCGAGGCCGCGGATGATCGGCCGGCTGGCCGCGCCCGGCGCGTAGGTCGAGGCCGAGATGCCGGGCCGGTCCATCAGCGCGTCACCGAGCGTGCGCGGCTGCTCGCGGGCGATCTGGTCGCGCGTCACCACCGTCACCGGCGAGAAGGTGTCGACGGCCACCGGCAGGATGCCCGCCGGCAGGCTCGCCTCGGGCGCCGCCTTCGGCCCGGGCTGGATCGGGCTCGCCGTGGTGACGCTGAGCTCGGACAGGGCGACCGCGTCCTGCGCCCGCGCCGCACCCGGCAGCAGGCCCAGGCTCAGTCCCAACAGCGTCGCCCGGAATCTCGCTTGCCCGCTTCGCATCACGCCTCGTCACATCATGTTATAATGTTTCATTATGCGGATGTAACACAATAACAAGACAGGAATCGAACCGTGGCGCCGCTCGCGCCCCGGGCGTTGCGGTGCGGCCACAGCCGTATCCCCCGGTCAGCGGATGGCGGCGAGGTAGCCCGAGACGGTGAGGATCGAGACGATCGTCGAGACCAGCACGACGTTCGAGGTCACGGCGGCCTCGCGCCGGTAGAACTCGGCGAGCATGAACGGCCCGGTCCCGGTCGGCAAAGCCGCCATCAGCACGGCGGTGTGCAGCAGCAGCGGCGGCAGGCCGAAGGCACGCGCGAGGCCGTAGGCCAGCAGCGGATGCGCCACGAGCTTGAGCCCGACGAGCAGGGCGGTCGCGGCGACCGGGCGTTCGTCCGACCCCCTCGGGCGGGCGAGGAACAAGCCGAGCGCGACGAGCGCGCACGGGGCGGCCGAGCCGCCGAGCAGCTTCAGGAAGGTCTCGGCGGGAAGCGGCACGGCCGCGCCCGAGAGCGGGACCAGCGCGCCGAGGGCGGGCGCGATCAGCAGCGGGTTGCGCACGAGCGAGCGGGCGACCTTCAGGGCCAGGTCGGAGCGCCGCCCCTCGGCCTGAAGCCCGATCTCGATCAGGACGATGGCGAGCGCGAACACCACGCAGACGGTCATGATCGCGGCGATGGTGGTCGGCGCCAGCGCCGCCGGGCCGAGCGCCACCAGCGCCAGGGGAAAGCCCATGAACCCGGTGTTGGCGTAGGCCGCGTTGAGGCCGTCGATCGCCGCGTCCGCGAGCGGCAGCGGCCGGCGCAGGCGGAACGTCACGGTGGCGGCGAAGACGATCACGCTGCTCAGGCCGAACACCGCGATGAAGCCGGGCTGCCAGATCTCGGCGGCATGGGTGTGGGCGATCACGTCGAAGAGCAGCGCCGGCAGCGCCAGGTAGACGACGTAGCGGTTGAGCTCCGCCGTGGCGCCGTCGCCGAGCACGTCGAGCCGCCGCACCAGCCACCCCGCGAAGATCAGCGCGAAGATCGGCAGCACGACCATCAGGGTCGAGAACATCAGGAAAACCGCGTCCGGGACAGGTCCGTCGCGTCCTAGCCGCGACGGCCGTCCGCACCAAGGCGCGAGCCCCGTCCGGAGGGGCGCGTGGATCGATACGGGGGAGGGCGGTTGGCGGAAGCGGATGGGAATCGAACCCACCGTACGCTTTGGGCGTACCACTGGTTTTGAAGACCAGGAGGGCCACCAGACCCCGTTCGCCTCCGCCGACCGGGATAGCATCGTCCGGCCCGGGGTCCAAGCGCGCGGAGGCCGAAGCGTCGCGGCCGGAGCGCCGGGCGCGCGGCGCGACCGGGCGAATGCCCGATTCGTAATAATTTCGCCACACTGTGGTGGCTCTGCATCAGCCATGCCGTTTCTGCGATCCAGGACTTCGGAGGCCCCGTCGGCGAGGCCCGACGAGGGCGGTGCCTCCGTCCCCGACGCGCTGCGGGCGGGGCCGCGCGGGCCCGGCTGGATCGGCGCCGGGGTGGTCGTCACCGCCCTGATCTCGGCGATCGCCACCTTCCTGGTGCTGGCCGGCGTCATCCGCGTGACGCCGACGCCTACGATCGGCGTCACCCTGCTCGCCATCAACGTCGCCCTGGTGCTCGGGCTCGCGGTGATCATCGCCTGGGAGGCGCGGGTCTTCCTGCATGCGCGGCGCGCCAACGCGGCGGTGGCCCGGCTCCACACCCGCATCGTCGGCCTGTTCTCGCTGATCGCGATCCTGCCGACCTGCCTGCTGGCCGTCGTCGCCTCGGTGACGATCGACCGCGGCCTCTCCCTCGGCTTCACCGACCGGGTCCGCGACGTGGTGCTGAAATCCGTCGAGGTGGCTGACGCCTACCAGGAGAACCAGTGCCAGTCGCTGGCGCGCGAGATCCGCATCCTCAACGACGACCTGACCCGGGCGCGGCCGAACTTCGACGTCAACCGCGATTGGTTCGAGGGCTTCCTCACCACCCGCGCGACCAATCTCGGCCTGCCGGTCGCCCAGATCATGCGCGGGCCGAACGAGGTGGTGGCGCGCGCCAAGATCGACGTGCTCAAGACGACGCGCCTGCCCTCGGCCGCCGCCTTCGAGGACGCGGCCAAGTCCAGCGACCCGATCTGCCTGCTGCCGACCGAGGGCCGCGTCTTCGCGGCGATGTTCCGGATGCCGGCCTACGACGACGCGGTGCTGCTGGTGCAGCGCGAGGTCAACCAGCTCGCCATCGACTTCCCCGGCGTGTCGCGCGCGGCGGCGGCCGAGTACCTCACCTACGATTCGCTGCGCACCTCGATCCAGGTGACCTTCGCCTCGATCTTCGTGCTGATCGCGCTGATCGCCCTGCTCTCGGCGGTGTGGTTCGGGATGAACTTCGCCAACCGCTTCGTCGCCCCGATCCGCCGCCTGATCAATGCCGCCGACCAGGTCGCCTCGGGCAACTTCTACGCTCAAGTTCCGGCGCGGAAGACCGACGGCGACCTCGCCCATCTCGGCGAGAGCTTCAACAAGATGACGCAGGAGCTGCGCCGTCAGCATGCCGGGCTGACCGCGGCGAGCGACCTGATCGACCGCCGCCGGCGCTTCACCGAGGCCGTGCTGTCGGGGGTCTCGCCCGGCGTCGTCGGCGTCGATGCCGCTGGCTTCGTCACCATCGCGAACCCGGCCGCCGAGCGGATGCTCGATCTCGCCGACGGCGCGCTCGTCGGCCAGCGCCTGTCCGACGCGGTGCCGGAGCTCGCCCCGCTCCTGCCCGGCGCCGAGGGGCGCCAGCGCGCGCAGGCGCACCAGATCCAGCTCACGCGGGGCGGGCGCGAGCGCACCATCGCGGTGCGGGTCACCAGCGAGCAGGCGCAGGGCGGCGCGCGCGGCTTCGTGGTGACCGCCGACGACATCACCGACCTCGTCTCGGCCCAGCGCACCTCCGCCTGGGCGGACGTCGCGCGCCGCATCGCCCACGAGATCAAGAACCCGCTGACCCCGATCCAGCTTTCGGCCGAGCGCATCCGGCGCAAGTACGGCAAGGTCATCACCGCCGACAAGGAGGTGTTCGACCAGTGCACCGCGACGATCATCCGCCAGGTCGACGAGATCAAGCGCATGGTCGACGAGTTCTCCTCCTTCGCCCGGATGCCCAAGCCCGCGATCGCCGAGAACGACCTCACCGAGATCGCCAAGCAGAACCTGTTCATGATGCGGGTGGCGCATCCCGACATCGACTTCGCCTTCACCGCGCACGGCCTCGGCGGCACCGGCACGGCGGAGGCCGAGAAGATCACCGCGGCCTTCGACATCCGCCTGCTGAGCCAGGTGATCACCAACATCCTCAAGAACGCCGTCGAGGCGGTGGCCGAGGTGCCGGAGGCCGAGCTCGGCAAGGGCAAGATCGGCTTGAGCCTCACCGTCGAGGAGGGCTTCGCCACGATCGCGGTGACCGACAACGGCAAGGGATTTCCCGTCGAGGGGCGCCAGCGCCTGCTGGAGCCCTACATGACGACCCGCGAGGGCGGCACCGGCCTCGGGCTGGCGATCGTGAGCAAGGTGCTGGAAGAGCACGGCGGCGGGATCGAGCTGAACGACAACCCCGCCGGCCGCGGCGGCCAGGTGCGCATGCGCGTGCCCCGCGCGCTGTCGCCCGCGGACGACGCGGTCGCGGGCCCGGCCCGCCCCAACCCTGACGAGAAGGGCGCCGCGACGACGGCCCCCCGAGAGATTGCGGAGATGCAGCCATGAGCGCCGATATCCTGGTGGTCGACGACGAGGCCGACATCCGCGACCTGGTCGCCGGCATCCTCGACGACGAAGGCCACCGCTCGCGCACCGCGGGCAGCTCCGACGAGGCGCTCGCCGCGATCGAGGCGCGCCGCCCCCACCTCGTCTTCCTCGACATCTGGCTGCAGGGCTCGCGCCTCGACGGCCTGCAGGTGCTCGACCTGATCAAGGCGTCCCACCCGGACCTGCCGGTGGTGATGATCTCGGGCCACGGCAACATCGAGACCGCGGTCTCGGCGATCAAGGCGGGCGCCTACGACTTCATCGAGAAGCCGTTCAAGGCCGACCGGCTGATCCTGGTGGCCGAGCGCGCGCTCGAGGCCTCGCGCCTGCGGCGCGAGGTCCGCGACCTCACCGCGCGCTCCGGCACTGCCAACCGCATCGTCGGCGGCTCGGTGGCGATCAACCAGCTGCGCCAGACGCTGGACCGCGTCGCCCCGACCAACGCCCGGGTGATGATCACCGGGGCGCTGGGCTCCGGCAAGGAGCTCGCCGCGCGCGGCCTGCACAAGGCCTCGGCCCGGGCGAGCGGGCCGTTCGTGCTGCTCAACGCGGCCGCGATCCTGCCGGAGACGATGGAATCGGAGCTGTTCGGGGTCGAGGCCGGCGGCGAGCAGGGGAGGCGGGTCGGCGCGCTGGAGGAGGCGCATGGCGGCACCCTCTACCTCGACGAGGTCGCCGACATGCCGCGGGAGACGCAAGGCCGGATCCTGCGCGTCCTCGTCGACCAGAACTTCCAGCGCGTCGGCGGCACCACCCGCGTCCACGTCGACGTCCGCATCATCTCGTCCTCCTCCCGCGACCTCGCCGATGAGATCGCCGCCGGGCGCTTCCGCGAGGACCTGTTCCACCGGCTCTCGGTGGTGCCGATCCGCGTGCCCTCGCTCTCGGAGCGCCGCGAGGACGTGCCGGAGCTGATCCAGTTCTTCATGAACAACATCTCGGCCCAGACCGGGCTGCCGCGCCGGGTCATCGGGCAGGACGCGATGGCGGTGCTGCAGTCGCACAACTGGCCGGGCAACGTGCGCCAGCTCAAAAACAACGTCGAGCGGCTGATGATCCTGACGCAGGCCGACCCGGACCAGGAGATCACCTCGGAGATGCTGCCCTCCGAGATCGGCGCCCTGGTGCCGACGACCCCGAACGGCGCCGGCGGCGAGAAGCTGATGAGCCTGGCGCTGCGCGAGGCGCGCGAGATCTTCGAGCGCGAATACCTCGTGGCGCAGATCGCCCGCTTCTCGGGAAACATTTCCCGGACCGCCGAATTCATCGGCATGGAGCGCTCGGCCCTGCACCGCAAGCTGAAGTCCCTGGGGATCGGCCCCTGAGCGCCTTGCGGGCGGATGACGGAAGCGGTGAGAAGCAACCCCCGTTCGTCGCGTGCGGAGCCGGTTCGGGTCTTGCATCGGCGCCGGAATTGAACCTGTAATGCACGATTCCGCTCCGCGGCGGGCTCCTCAAGACCAGCGCTGCGGCGGCAGGATCGATGCCGCGGATAGAACGAAAACCCGCTCCCGAAGGCGGGCGCCAAGACAACAAAGGACAAGAAGATGGCGGCCGAACGCGCACAGAACCTGCAAGACACCTTCCTCAACCATGTCCGCAAGAACAAGATTCCGTTGACGATCTTCCTCGTCAACGGCGTCAAGCTGCAGGGCGTGGTGACCTGGTTCGACAACTTCTGCGTGCTGCTTCGCCGCGACGGCCATTCCCAGCTCGTCTACAAGCACGCGATCTCGACGATCATGCCGGGCCATCCCGTGCAGCTGTTCGAGCCGGACGAGACCGCCCCCGAGAAGGCGTGACCGGGCGCCCCTGACGCGCGGCTGGCCCCCGGTCCGCGCGAGCGTGCTCCGCGCCATCTTGGTTCGCCGGCTGCTCAGCCCCATCTGAGGGGTTCCGAAACGCATCACGCCGCCGCCCCGACGGGCGGCGGCTCAAGGATTCCATGACCGAGACGCTGACCTCCGGCGAGGCCCGACTGCAGGCGATGGCCGCGCCGGAAGGCGAGATCGCCGCCGCGACCCACACCCTCGTCATCGGTCCCTACCTCAGCCGCACCGCGGCCGCGTCGCCGCACGGGCCGGCGCCGGTCTCGCGCTCGACGCAGGCGCGGCTGGAGGAGGCGGTGGGGCTGGCCGCCGCGATCGAGCTCGACGTGGTCGAGGCGATCCCGCTCAGCCTCGCCCGCATCCGGCCCTCGACCTATCTCGGCAAGGGCCGCGTCGAGGAGATCGCCGGCCTGATCAAGGCGAGCGAGATCGGCCTCGTGGTGATGGATTGCGCCCTGTCGCCGGTGCAGCAGCGCAACCTCGAGAAGGAATTCGGCGCCAAGGTCATCGACCGTACCGGCCTGATCCTCGAGATCTTCGGCCGCCGCGCCTCGACGCGCGAGGGCACGCTCCAGGTCGAGCACGCCCACCTCGCCTACCAGAAGTCGCGGCTGGTGCGGTCCTGGACCCACCTAGAGCGCCAGCGCGGCGGCTTCGGCTTCCTCGGCGGCCCCGGCGAGACCCAGATCGAGGCCGACCGGCGCATGATCCAGGAGCGCATGACGCGGATCGAGCGCGACCTCGACGCCGTCACCCGCACCCGCGGCCTGCACCGGCAAAGCCGGGCGCGCGTGCCCTACCCGATCGTGGCGCTGGTCGGCTACACCAATGCCGGCAAGTCGACGCTGTTCAACGCCCTGACCAAGGCGCAGGTGGTGGCGCAGGACATGCTGTTCGCCACCCTCGACCCCACCGCCCGCGCCACCAAGCTGCCGCACGGCGAGACCGTGATCCTGTCCGACACCGTCGGCTTCATCTCCGACCTGCCGACCGCGCTGATCGCCGCCTTCCGCGCCACGCTGGAAGACGTGATCGAGGCCGACATCCTGCTCCACGTGCGCGACGTCGCCCACGTCGATTCCGAGGCGCAGGCCGAGGATGTCGGCACGGTGCTGGGCGAGCTCGGAATCGAGATGTCGGCCGACCGGATCATCGAGGTCTGGAACAAGGCGGACCTGCTCGACGAGGGCGAGCGCACGCGCCTCGCCAACCTCTCGGCCCACGACCGCAACGACCGCGACGGCGCCGCACCGGTGCTGGTCTCGTCGCTGACGGGGGAGGGGCTGTCGGCGCTGACCGCGCGGATCGAGGCGCGCATCGCCCGCGCGCGCTCGACCTTCGCGGTCATCCTCGGCCCCGAGGAGGGCGCGGCCCTGCACTGGCTCTACGAGAACGCCGAGGTGCTCGACCGGCGCATGGAGGAGGGCGGCACGCTGCACCTTGCCATCCGGATCGCGCCGGAGAAGGAGCCGCGCTTTCTCAACCGCTTCGGCGGCGCCCGCCGGCTCAGCCGGGCCGGGTAGTCCCGACCCGCGCGGGCACCCGCCTCATGCTCGACGACAGGGCCGCACAGCGCGCGCAGGACGAGAACACCGTCCTGCGGCTGATGCAGCGCGCCACCGGCGGTCGCCTGCTGGTCCTGCGCGTGGTGATCGTGCTCGTGCTGCTGATGGCGGCGCAGGTCTACGACGGCTCGCTGCACGCGCTGAGCCACTGGTTCATCCTCGGCCTCTATGCGGCGGGCTCGGTCTGGTTCGGCCGGGCCGAGCGCGGGGAGGGGCGCCACGCGGAAGGCTTCGCCTGGGCCGGCACCGGGCTGAACGCCGGGCTGGCGATCTACGTCCTCGTCGAACACATGCTGGCGGGCGCCGCCGACGATGGCGGGGCCGCCGACGCGGTGAGCCGGCTGCCGGCCTTCCTGCTGCTGCTGCAGACCGCGCTCAGCATGCGCGTGTGGCACGCGGCCCTGTTCTCCGGCACGGTCGTCTTCGCCTGGGGCGCCGCGATCCTCGTCGGCCTCGTCAACCCGGCCGGCTTCCTCGGCCCGCATGTCGATCTCGGCGAGCAGGTGCCGGGGCTGCTGACCTTCCTGGCCGCGAGCGTCGTGGTGGTCGACGGGGTCGCGCGCCTGCGCCACGCCGCCGGCGAGGCCGTGCGCCTCGAGCACGAGCGCACGCAGCTCGCCCGCTTCGTTCCCGACGGCGTCGCGACCGAGCTCGCCCGCGACGGCGACCTCGGAACGGCACGCCGGCGCCATGCCTGCCTGCTGGCCCTCGACGTCCGCGGGTTCTCGCGCCTGAGCCGCGAGCACCCGCCCGAGGCGATGGTGCGCGCGCTGCTCGCCATCCGCGCCCTGGCGCATGCGGCCGTGACCGAGCACGACGGCATCGTCGACAAGTATGTCGGCGACGCCGTGCTGGCGCAGTTCGTGGTCGGCGGCCCGGTGGCGCAGGCCCGCGGCGCGCTGGCCTGCGCCCGCGCGATCCGCACCCGGCTGTCCGCCCTGAACCGCACCCGCGCCGAGGCCGGCGACTTCCCGCTCCGCGTCGTCGTCGCGCTCCATGCCGGCGACCTCCTCGTCGGCGTCTTCGACGATGGGCTGCGCGCCGAGTACACCGTGCTCGGCCCGGCGATGAACACCCTCGCCCGCCTCGAGACCCGCGCCAAGGCGGCCGATCTCGACGTCGCCGCCTCCGAGGATTTCCTGCGCCTTCTGGGGCCCGCCCTCCCGGACGGCGCGCGGGCGGTGCCGGTGGCGGAGGCGGGGGCCCTGCAGCCGCCCCTCTTCGCGATCGCGGATGCCGCCGTCCCGGCGGACGCGTAAGGCCGGAACGCGCGGGCTCGGGCACGCGATGAGCCGGCACCGCTCGCGCGATGCCGGCCCCGTCGTTCCGTCCCCTCGTTCCCGCGTGTCCGCCGCTCAGTCCTTGGACGGTGCCGCCACGGCCGCGACGAGCTTCTCGTGCGGCCGGCCGAACCCGCCGACGACCGACACCCGCGTGCCCGAGGCGGCGCGCCGTCCCGCCCAGTCCCCGATCATCTCCAGGCAGGTGTGGTCGATGTGGGCGAGGTCCTTCGTCCCGAGGCGGACCTCGCCGCCCTCGGGGGTCCGCTCCAGCGCCTCGGTGAGGTGCGGGAGCTGCAGGAAGGTGGCCGAGCCCGAGAGGCGCAGTTCCGGCACCCCCGCCACCTCCGTCGCCGCCGCGTGCTCGATCCGCAGGCGGCCCTTGCGCAGCGTAGGAATAACCTGGAGCAGGCTGAGCCCGAGCCCGACCAGCACGCCGGTGAGCAGGTCGGTGGCCACCACCATCACCATCGTCGCGAGCCAGATCGCGGCAGTGAGCCAGCCGTAGCGCGCGTGCAGGTGGACGGCGTGGTGGGGCCCGATCAGGCGCCAGCCGGTGACCACCAGGATGCCGGCGAGCGCGGCCGTCGGCACCAGCTTCAGCACCCAGGGGAGGGCGAGCAGGAAGGCGAGGATCCACGTCCCGTGCATCACCGTCGAGGCCCGCGTCGCCGCGCCGGCCTGGACGTTGGCCGAGGAGCGCACGATCACCCCGGTCATCGGCAGGCCGCCGATCAGGCCGCAGATCAGGTTGCCGACGCCCTGCGCGCCGAGCTCGCGGTTGTACTGCGTGCGCGGCCCGTCGTGCATCCGGTCGACGGCGGCCGCCGACAGCAGGCTCTCGGCGCTGGCGACGGCGGCGATGGTCAACGCCATCACGATCATCGTCGGCTCGAGCAGCCGGCCCCACTCCGCCGCCCCCGGCATCGACAGGGTGGACAGGATCGCGTCCGGGACCTCGATCCGCTTGACCGCGAGGCCGCCGAGCCCGGCGACCGCGGTGCCGGCGAGGACTCCGATCAGCGCGCCGGGCACCATCCTCATCCGCGCCGGCCGCAGGCGTTCCCAGGCGATCATCGCCGCGATGGTGGCGAGGCCCACCGTGACGGCGCCGACGCGGTTGCCCTCGCCCGTGACGAAGTCGAAGAACGCGGCCGGGATCGCCACGAGGTTGTCGAGGCCCGAGGCCAGCGGCAGGGCGTCGGTGAGCACGTGGACCTGGCCGAGCACGATCAGCAGGCCGATGCCGGCGAGCATCCCGTGCACCACCGCCGGCGAGATCGCGCGGAACCAGCCTCCGACCCGGAGCGCGCCGGAGGCGACCTGGACCGCGCCGGCGAGCACGAGCACCGGGCCGAGCATCCCGAGCCCGTGCTGGCGCACGAACTCGAACACGATGACGGCAAGCCCCGCCGCCGGCCCGCTGACCTGCAGCGGCGAGCCCGCGAGCAGTCCGACGACGATGCCGCCGACGATCCCGGTGATCAGCCCGCGCTCGGGCGGCACACCCGAGGCCAGGGCGATGCCCATGCACAGCGGCAGCGCCACGAGGAACACGACGAAGGAGGCCGGCAGGTCCCGCGCGAGGGAGGCCGGGAGGATGCGCGCGGGGGGCGTTTGGGTGGGTCGCATCGGCCCGGCCCCTACGCGGCCGCCTGCGGCGGCGCGTATTCCGGCGCCGCCATGCGCACGGCCGAGCCTTGGGCAACGGGGAAGTCGCCGGCGGAATCGAGGGCGTCGAGCGGCAGGAAGCGGCCGGCCTCGCCGTCATAGGCCAGCAGGGTGCCGGTCTCGATCTCGAAGAACCAGCCGTGCAGCCGCAGCTGGCCCTTGGCGAGGCCCGCGGCCACGCTCGGGTGGGTGCGCAGGTTCGCGAGCTGGACGATCACGTTCTCCAGGGCGAGCGCCCGGTGGCGCTCCTTCGGGTCCATGTCGGCGGGATAGGCCTCGCAGACGATCCGCTCGGCCGCGTGGCTGTGCCGGAGCCAGGCGGCGACGTTGGGCATCCTCGCCAGGGCCTCGGGGCTCATCAGCCCCTTCATCGCGCCGCAATCGGAATGGCCGCAGACCACCACGTCGCGGACGCCGAGCGCCACGACGGCGTACTCGATCGCCGAGGAGACGCCGCCGGTGCCGGTCGAGAACGGCGGCACGATGTTGCCGGCGTTGCGGCAGACGAACAGCTCGCCCGGGCCGGCCTGGGTGATGTGCTCGGGCGAGACGCGGGAATCGGCGCAGGCGATGATCAGGGCCTTGGGCTGCTGCCCGTCCCTGACCAGCCGCTGGTACATCGCCTGCTGCCCCGGGAAGACCTTGTCCTGAAACTCGGAGATGCCTTCGATGATGTTGTCCACGAAGGATCCTCTTGCGCTGAAACGATGTGGGGGCCGACTCGCGGCGATCGCTGCGATGCCGGCACGGCGGGGCGCCTGCCGTCGAGCGGCGCGGCGCGGACGCGAGCGAGCCCGCGCGGGGGCGGCCGTGCGGGCTCGGATGTCGGGCGGGGCGGCGCCGGATGCCGGCGCCGGTCGGCGGATCGGATCAGCGGCGGCCGCGGGGGGCCGCGCTTCCGGACGCCCAGTGCGGCGAGACCACGTCGCGGCGCGCGACGGTGGCGCCGGGCATGTCGGAATACATCGGTGCGCCCAGAAGCTGCCCGGTGCGGTTGCGCTGCGAATGGGCGGAGCGGGGGTCGTGGTAGGGGTCGTTCACGTAGGAGCTCATGTGGCCGCCGCCGGCCGGCTGGCGGTCGCCGCCACCGCCCTCGCCGGCCCGAGCCGCGACGGGGAGGGCGAGAACGGCGGCGAAGAGCGCCGAGGCAACGATGCGCGTCATGAGATAATCCTTCCTCTCGAAGTTTTCTTCTGCAGGACATGCCGCCCTGCGCCAACGAGAAGAACATAACCAATGTCGTTCGACGAATATGTGTGCGAATGCACAAGTATAGCAAACTATATTTAATCCGTTTCTCTTTCGACTTGGGTGCGGCGGCGCACGCGGACCGTCCGCTGCGTCGAACGGAGCGGGATTAGACGCTGGCCGGCACCGCCGCAGCCCTTCGGGAGCGCAGGCGACCTGCGGATCGCGGGTCGGGCCGAACGACGACGGAGGCCGCGCCGCTGAGCGACGGGCCTCCGGGAGGGCAGGGCGGTCGGGACCGGGTTCGCGCCGGCGTGGGCTGCCGGATCGCGACGGCGGGCGCTACCCGAGCAGCTTGTCCAGCGTGATCGGGATCTCGCGCACCCGGATGCCGGTGGCGTGCCAGACCGCGTTGGCGATGGCGCCGGCCGAGCCGGTGATGCCGATCTCGCCGACGCCCTTGATGCCGAGCGCGTTCACGTGAGCGTCGTCCTCGTGCACCAGGATCGCCTCCATGGCCGGCGTGTCCGCGTTCACCGGCACGTGGTATTCGCCGAGGTTGTCGTTGAGGAAGCGGCCGGTGCGGGCGTCCATCGCCGCGTGCTCGTGCAGCGCGAACGACATTCCCCAGATCATCCCGCCGTAATACTGGCTTGTGACCAGGCGCGGGTTGACGATGCGGCCGGCCGCGAACGCGCCGACGAGGCGGGTGACGCGGATCTGGCCGAGATCGGGGGCGACCTTCACCTCGGCGAAGACCGCGCCGTGGGCGTGCATGGCGTAGGTCTTGGCCGCCGCCGGATCGGTCGAGGCCTTCCCGGTCGCGGTGAGGCTCGCCCGTCCGGCGCGTGCCAGGATGTCGGAATACGCCTCGCTGCGGCTCTCGTCGTCGCGCCGGAAGAGTCGTCCGTCGCGGGCGACGAATCCGGCATTGCCCGCGCCGTAGAGCGGGGAGGCGGAATCGTTGGTGGCGAGGTCGGCGAGCTGCGCGATCACCGCCTGGCCCGCCGCGTGGATCGCCCCGCCCGCGGTGGCGGTGTGGGCCGAGCCGCCGGCGATGCCGGCGTTCGGCAGGTCGGAGGAGCCCATCCGGAAGGTCAGCCTGTCGAGGCCGATCCCGAGCCCGTCGGCGGCGATCTGGCCGAGCGCGGTCCAGGCGCCCTGCCCCATGTCGTGCGCGCCGGTCTCGATCAGGCCGGTGCCGTCGGCCCGCAGCTCGGCCTTCGCCTGCGCCTCGAACATCAGCGCCGGGAAGGTCGCGGTGCCCATGCCCCAGCCGACGAGGAGGCCGTTCGCGTCGCGGGTCTGCCGCGGCGCTCTCGGCCGCGCCGACCAGCCGAAGCGCTCGGCGCCGCGGGTGTAGCACTCGCGCAGGGCCTTGGAGGAGAACGGCTTTCCGGAGATCGGCTCGACCTCGGCATAGTTCGCCAGGCGGAATTCCAGCGGGTCCATGCCGCAGGCCAGCGCCATCTCGTCGATCGCGCTCTCCAGCGCGACGCTGCCCGAGGCCTCGCCGGGCGCGCGCATGAACAGCGGCGTGCCGGTGTCGACCCGCACCGCCTGGTGCCGGACCGCGATGGCCGGGCTGGCGTAGAGGGTGTGCGAGACGCCGCCGGCCGGCTCGAAGAAGTCGTCGAACCGGCTCGAGGCCGTCAGCGTCTCGTGCTCCAGCGCCGTCAGCTTGCCGGCGTCGTCGGCGCCGAGGCGGAAGCTCTGCCGGGTCTCGGCGCGGTGGCCGACCGGGCCGTACATCTGCGCGCGCGCGAGCACCAGCTTGACCGGCCGGCCGACGAGGCGCGCGGCCATGCAGGCCAGGATCTGCGGGCCCGAGATCAGGCCCTTCGAGCCGAAGCCGCCGCCGAGGAACGGGCTCTCGATCCGGATGTTCTCCGGCGCGATCCCGAACAGCCCGGCGAGGCGCCCCTGGGCCATCGACATGCCCTGGCTCGGCGTGTGCAGCGTGAGCTGGTCGCCGTCCCAGGAGGCCACCGCCGCGTGCGGCTCCATGGCGTTGTGGTACTGGGCCGGGGTCTCGTAGGTCGCCGCGATCCGCCGGCTCGCGGCGGCGAGGCCGGCCTCGACGTCGCCGTGGGTCTCCTCCGGGGGCTGCCCGACGCCGATGCCGGGGGGCGTGAACGGCGGCTCGGCGTCGAGGCCGATGCGCGGCGTCTCGGCCTCGTAGCGCGGGCTCAGCAGGCGCGCGCCCTCGGTGGCCGCCTCCAGCGTCTCGGCGATCACCACCGCGATCGGCTGGTTGGCGTAGCGGACGGCCGAATCCTGCAGCAGGTCGAGGCGGAAGATGAAGCCGTGGGGCTTGTCGTCCGGGTGCTGGGCGAGGGCGGGAGCGTTGTCCGGCGTCATCACCGCGACGACGCTCGGATGGGCCTCGGCCGCCGCCACGTCGAGATGGGTGACGCGCCCGCGGGCGATCCGGGCGACGCAGAGCGCCGCATGGAGGGTGCCGTCCGCGACGTTGTCAGCCGCGAAGGTCGCCCGGCCGGTGACCTTCAGCGGCCCGTCGCGCCGGGTCAGGGGCTGGCCCATGCTCGATCCGTGGCGGGCCCGCTGCGGCGCGGACGTCAATGCGATCTCAGCCATGGGCGGCTCCTGCCGGCGAAGGGGAGGGGACGGCGAAAGGGGCGGCGAACGGCGAGGCCGGCAGCGCCGGCAGGCGCTCCGGCGTGCCGGCGGCCGCCAGCGTCAGGGCCCGCACGAGGATGCGGCGGGCGAGCTCGATCTTGAAGACGTTGGCTTCGCCCGACGGCTTGGCCCCGGCGAGCGCCGCGTCGGCGGCCTTCCGGAACACATCCGGGTCCGGCGCCTGGCCGGCGAGCAGGCGTTCCGCCTCCCGCGCCCGCCACGGCTTCAGCGCCACCCCGCCGAGCGCGAGGCGGGCCTCGCCGATCCGGTCGCCGTCGAGGCGCAGGCCGGCCGCGGCGGAGACCACCGCGAAGGCGTAGGAGGTGCGGTCGCGGACCTTGAGGTAGCGGGCATGGGCCGAAAACCCGGCCGCCTCCGGCGGCAGGCGCACCGCGACGATCAGCTCGCCCGGCGCCAGGTCGGTCTCGCGCTCCGGCGCATCGCCGGGCAGGCGATGGAAGTCGACCAGCGCCACCGCACGCCGGCCGCCCGCGCCCTCGATCTCGACGACGGCGTCGAAGGCCGCCAGCGGCACGCAGAAATCCGATGGGTTGGTGGCGATGCAGTGCTCGCTCCAGCCGAGCACCGCGTGCAGCCGCGTCGCCCCGCCGATCGCGGCGCATCCCGAGCCCGGCGCGCGCTTGTTGCAGGGGGAGGTGGCATCCGCGAAGTACGGGCAGCGGGTACGCTGCATCAGGTTGCCGGCGGCGGTCGCGGCGTTGCGCAGCTGCGCCGAGGCGCCCGCGAGAAGCGCCTCGGCCACCGCGGGATAGGTCTTGGCGAAGCGCGGATCGTGGGCGAGGTCGCTGTTGCGCACCAGCGCGCCGATGCGCACGCCGCCGTCGTCCAGGAACTCGATCCGGTCGAGGCCGGGGAGGCGGGTGACGTCGACGAGGCGGGCCGGCGTCACGACGCCGCCCTTCATCAGGTCGAGCAGGTTGGTGCCGGCGCCGAGATAGGCCGCTCCGGGCGCCTGCGCCGCCGCGATCGCCTCGGCGACGCTGGCGGGACGGGTGTAGTCGAACAGGTTCATGCCGCGTCCTCCCGCATCGCCGCGCCGTCGCCGGCGCCCTGCGCGGCCAGAACCGCCTCACTGATGCCGGCATAGGCGCCGCAGCGGCAGAGGTTGCCGCTCATGCCCTCACGGATCCGCTCGGGATCGGTCCCCGCCTGCCCCTCCGTGATCAGCCCGACCGCGCTCATGATCTGGCCCGGCGTGCAGAAGCCGCACTGGAAGCCGTCATGCGCGATGAACGCCGCCTGCACCGGGTGCAGAGCGTCGCCGTCCGCCAGCCCCTCGATGGTGGTGACGGAGGCGCCGTCGAGGCTGACGGCGAGCGCGAGGCAGGCGTTGATCCGCCGGCCGTCGACCAGCACCGTGCAGGCGCCGCACTGGCCGCGGTCGCAGCCCTTCTTCGATCCGGTGAGATGGAGGCGCTCGCGCAGCAGGTCGAGCAGGGTCACGCGGGGATCCTCCAAGAGGACCTCGCGCGCCGTGCCGTTCACGGTGAGCCTGAGAGGTATCATGCGATCTCCGGGCATGGCGCAGCTTGGAATGAAACCAGATAGGATCGTGCGGTGCGAAGGCCAGGGGACGGACCTTCGCGCGGCGAGGGCAGGGGGCGCGGCAGCGCGCAGGGCGGGGGCAGGGAAGGGGGCGCGAACGGGAACGGGCGCGGGCAGGGCGCCCGCAACGCGCGTCGCCTCCCGCACCCATCCCTGCTACCCTCCCCGCGTCATGAGCGATCACCATCCGGACCTGAGCTACCGCCTCCGCCAGCAGGCGATCCTGTCCGAGTTCGGCGTCGAGGCCCTGCGCGGCGAGGACGTCGACGCGCTGCTGCAGCGGGCGACCGAACTCTGCGCCGAGGGCATGGGCGCCGAGTTCTGCAAGGCGCTGGAGCACCTGCACGACGAGGACATGCTGCTGGTGCGCGCCGGCGTCGGCTGGGGACCGAACGTCGTCGGCCACGCCCGCGTCGGCGCCGACCTCGCCTCGCCCGCGGGCTTCGCCCTCAAGACCGGCCGGCCGGTGATCTCCAACCACCTCGAGAACGAGAACCGCTTCCGCACGCCGCAGATCATGGCCGAGCACGGCATCCGCCGGGCGATCAACGTGCTGATCGAGAACCGCGAAGGCGCCTTCGGGGTGCTCGAGGTCGACGATACCCGCGAGGGCATGTTCACCGAGGCCGACATCGCCTTCATGCAGGGCTTCGCCAACCTGCTCGGCGGCGCGATCGAGCGGCAGCGCACGGAGGGGCTGCTCAAGCAGGCGCTGGCGCGGCAGGACCTGCTCGTCCGCGAGATGAGCCACCGGGTGAAGAACAGCCTGGCCATCGTCGCGAGCCTGCTCGCGCTGCAGGCGCGCAACGCCGACGACCCGGCCGTGCGCGACGCCCTGATCGACGCCCGCACCCGGGTCGAGGCCATCGCCGGGGTCCACGACCAGCTCTGGCGCCAGGGCGACACCACGCCGGGCGAGATCGACCTCGCGCAGTTCCTGGAGACATTGACGGCCAACCTGCAGAGCAGCGCGCCGAACCACCGCATCCGCTGCAGCGCCGAGCCGCTGCGGGTCTCGGCCGACCGGGCGATCCCGATGGGATTGATGGTCAACGAGCTCGTCACCAACGCGATCAAGTACGCCTATCCCGACAGGACCGGGGAGGTGCGCGTGGGCGCCGCCTGCACCGGCGCGGCGCTCGTCCTCGACGTGTCGGACGACGGCGTCGGCCTGCCGGCGGATTTCGACATCGGCCGGGCCTCGGGCAGCCTGGGCATGCGCGTGATCGCGAACCTCGCCCGCCAGCTCGACGCCCGGATCGCGACGCCGCGCGGGCAGGGCGCCCGCTTCCACATCGAGATCCCGCTGGAGGCGTGAGACCGGTTCCGGCACGGTGGGCGCCGGAGGGCGCTGCGCGACCGCACGAAGATTTGCATCGGGCCGGCCGGTCGTGCGTCATGCGCCGGACGCTGGCGCACCCTACGCTGCAGGCCGGATACGAGGAGATGCCATGCCCCGCTTCCCGGTCTTGTCCCGCGTCCCGGCCATGCCCCGCTTGCCGATCGCCGCGCTCGCGGCCCTGTGTCTCGCCGCTCCCGCCTGCACGCGCCCGGCCCTCGCCACGCCGGCCGATCCGATTCCGCCGACCACGCTGACGCCGCCCGCGCCGCCCGCGCCTCCGCCGCCGGCCTCGTTCCCGCTGATGCGGGTGGTGCCGAAGGGCGAGGCCCGCACCATCGCGTTCTTCGCCTCGCTGTTCCCGGACTGCTCCTCGCAGGGCCCGGTGGTGATCCGCACCCTGGAGCAACCCCGGCACGGCTCGATCGAGCTGGCGCAGACGGATTCGTTTCCCCGTTACGGCGTGGGATCGGCGCTGGCGGCCTGCAACGCCCGCAAGGTGCCGGGCTTGAAGCTGACCTACACCTCGGAGGAGGGGTTCGAGGGGCTCGACACCTTCCGCATCTTCGTCATCAACGCCGACGGCACCGGCTACGAGTCCGACGTGCGCGTCACGGTGCGCTGACCGCATTCGATTCCGGCCGCCGACCGCCCGGGATCGCCTGCGGAAACACGCCCCTAAAGGGCACATCCGTTATTCGCATAAGATATATTATGGAACATGAAAGGCCGATGTCCCCGGGGCGAGGGGGCTTCGGCCGGTCCCGAACCAGCTGGCATGCCAGCATCCGGCAGGATCGCCTTCACGGCCTCGGCGATCCAGGCCTGGCGGATCCAGGCTCGCGTCGTCCCGGGCGAGGGCGCTCCGAGCCCCCTGCCCTCTACGCTTGCCCCGAGTCACGAACGCCCTCGGCATCAGGCGGCCAGCGCATCGGCCAGGCGGCGGACATCGGAGACGATGCGTCCGTCGGGGAAGCGGCAGGCCACCTCCTCCGAGGCCCGGCCGCTCGGGCGGATGCGGATCGACGCCGGGCACACCAGCTCGTCGCGGCGGTCCAGCGCTTCGGCGGCATCCATCGGCGCCGCGCGGCCGCCGCCGAGCCCGCGCCACCACTGCACCGCCTTGTCGCGGGCAAAGCCCGTCCGCTCCAGCGCGAGCCGGATGCGATGGGCGCCGTCGGAGCAGCGCAGCACAATGTCGAGGCCGTCCGCCCCGCGCTCGAAGCGCCAATCCGAGACCGGCCGCCAGCCATCCGCGCGCTCGGACAGGATCGGCAATTCGTCGTCGGCCGCGGCCTCGTGCTTGGCGGACGCCGCGTCGTCCTCCGGTTCGATCCAGCAAGGCTCGCAGGTCGAGGCATTGAGCGCGATCAGCGCGCCGCAGCCGGGGCAGGGCTTGGCCCGCGCCAGCCCTTCCCTGCCCTTCACCGCGGCGGCGGTGCGGGCGGTGACCACGTCCACCGGGCCGTGCATCCGCACCAGGCCGGCATAGTCGAGGATCAGCGCGTCGCGCTTGCCGGGCGCGTTGCGCAGCGCGCGCCCGACCTGCTGCACGTAGAGCCCGGTGCTCTGGGTCGGCCGGAGCAGGGCGATGAGGTCGACCTCCGGCACGTTGAAGCCGGTGGCGAGCACGCCGACGGAGGTCAGGCAGCGGATCCGCCCGGCGCGGAAGGCCGCCACGATCCGGTCGCGCTCGCGCCGCGGGGTCTCGCCGGAGATCGTCTCGCAGGAATGGCCCTCCGCGCGGATCGCGTCGCGCACCGCGTCCGCGTGGCTGAGCCCGGCACAGAAGGCGAGCCAGGCCCGGCGCTCGCGGCCGTAGCCGACCATTTCCTCGACCGCGGCGCGGGTGATCCAGTCGCGGTTGACCGCCGCTTCGAGCTGGCTCGGGATGTAGTCGCCGGCGCGCTTGCCCACGCCGGCGACGTCGAGGGCGGTCAGCGTCGCCTTCGACAGGAGCGGGCAGAGATAGCCCTGCCCGATCAGGTCGCCGGCATCGACCTCGTAGACGATGCCCTCGAAGATCCGGCCCGCGCCTTCGTCGAGGCGTCCGCTGTCGAGCCGATAGGGCGTCGCGGTGAAGCCGACGACGCGAAGCTCCGGCCGCAGCGCCCGCAGGCCGGCGAGGAAGCGGCCGTAGCGGGTCTCGGCCGAGCGCGGGATCAGGTGCGCCTCGTCCACGATGACCAGATCGCGCGGGCCGATCGCGTCGAGCCGGTCGGCGACGGATTGGATGCCGCAGACCAGCACCTGCGCCCCCGCCTCCCGCCGCCCGAGCCCGGCGGAGAAGATCCCGGCCGGCGCCTCCGGCCAGTAGCCGGTGAGCTCGGAGAAGTTCTGGGCGATCAGCTCCCGGCTGTGGGTGACGACGACGATGCGGGCGAGGGGATCCGCCTGCAGCGTCTCCCGCGCGAGCGCCGCGATCACCAGCGCCTTGCCCGCGCCGGTCGGCAGCACGATCAGGCCGTCGCGCAGGGGCTGCCCCCCTGCCCCGCTCCAGGCGGCGGCAAGCGCGTCGAGGCTGGCACGCTGGTAGGGTCGCAAGGTCAGCATGGCGCATGCTCTACCGCAGCCGGGCGCACGCGTCCGTGGCCCGTTCGCCGCGCCCGGCTGGGATCAGGGCGTCTCGGGCGGTTGCAGCAGGTAGACGTCCATGATCCAGCCGTGGCGGGCGCGTGCCGCGGCGCGCTGCCGGCGGATCTCCGGCCCGACGGTGCCGAGCCGCCCGACGATCAGGAGCTCGTCCGGCGAGCCGAGATAGGCACCCCAGTGGATCGTCAGCTCGGGATCGAGATGGTCGAAGCGCGGGTCGGCGTCGAGCATCACCACGACGCTGCCGACGCCCGGCGGAAAGCCATCGGCGATCGCGCGGCCCGTGGTGATGTGGACGGCCCCGCCGATCCGGTTCAGCGGGATGCGGTGGGCGGCCGCCAGCATCTGCACGCTCGAGATGCCGGGGATCACCGTATAGGCGAAGGCTCGGGCATCGCGGGCGAGGATGCGCTCGAGGACGCGCAGGGTGCTGTCGTAGAGCGCCGGATCGCCCCAGACCAGGAAGGCGCCGACCTCCCCTGCCCCGAGATTCGTCGCGATCAGGCCGCCGAGGAGGTCGGCCCGGGCGGCGTGCCAGGCCTCGACCGTGGCAGCGTAGTCCGCCGGCCGGCGCTCGCGCGGGGGATCCTGCGCCACGACCAGGCGATACGCCTTGCGGATGTGCCGGGCGCAGATCGTTCGGCGCAGGGCGACGAGGTCGTCCGTGTCGGCGCCCTTGTCGAGGACGAACACCACGTCGACG
>NZ_JAKSYF010000139.1:0-7953 GCF_022829745.1 Methylobacterium sp. E-016 | reverse complement strand
GGACTTTCGGCTGGATCGCCCGATGCCGCAGGCTTGCCCGCGACTACGAGGCGACCCCGTCCTCGGCGCTCGCCTTCTTTGTCTTGGCGGCCGCTATGATCCTCGTCAGACGGCTCGCGCACCCCTTATGAAACGGGGTCTCACACAATTGGCTCATGATCGCGCTCCTCGGACGTCTGGCCGAGTTCAAACGTGAGCTGATCCGGGCGTGGACGGGGGAGAGGCTGAAGCGGGTGCGAGAATGCGGCGTGCGCTGGTGTCCGAAGCACAGTCAGTAGGAAATCGACCAGATTGCTGTGTTTGTTGAGCGCCCGGTAGACGGCCTGGACAATGGGCGCCGCCTCGAAGTGCCGAGCTTTGAAATTGGCCTTGGAGCGCTGTTTCAGCTTCGCAGCAATAGCAGACAGGATCATGGACCGGCTCCAGGGCGGAGGCGGCAAGCTGGTCTGGGATGGCTAACGATCCGCGAAGAAAGGCACGCTCGCCTTGGCGGCAGACCCCGCAGCATACCCCCTCCCCTGCCGGCAATGCCAACCTTGCCGCACGAGATGGGACTACGAAGCTGCAAAGCGACTTTGACACCACTGCAATCCAAACCGCCGCCACGGATAATCAGGAGAAGACTACCCTCAGAAGCCGCGAAAATCCGCGGCTGAACGCAAGGCTCACCGCACCTACAAACCCCACAGCAGACGCGACACGGTGCGGTCACACCATTATGAACGATAGCCTTCCGATACCAGATGGTTATCCACTCCTGTGGTTGCCCATAAGGTATGGATATCGGACAGCTTCTAGAATGCCTTACGGTACCAAACGGATATCCTAATGCTATCTGATACGCGATACATAGCCATTGAGTATCCGAAGGCATTCCAGTATCTTTGAATCCAAGTTCAATTTCCTTCGCCATCGTGATCCAGCATGCCAACCATCATCTTCGCCAGTCCCAAGGGGGGCGTGGGTAAATCGACATCCGCCATCCTTCTCGCCACGGAATTAGCAGGGAAGGGAGCTTCAGTAACGGTGATCGATGCTGATCCGAACAAGCCGCTCTCCAAGTGGTCGCAACGCCCCGGCAAGCCGGAAAACCTGACTGTCATGGACAACGTGACCGAGGACACGATCATCGACGCTATCGAGGGCGCCGAGAAAACCGCGCAGTTCGTGGTCGTGGACCTCGAGGGCACGGCCTCGATGATGGTGGGCTATGCCATGAGCCGGGCCGATCTCATCATCATCCCGTCACAGGGAAGCCAGCTCGACGCCGCCGAAGCGGTCAAAGCCCTCAAACTGGTGAAGCGCCAGGAGAAGGCTTTCAACCGGCAAATTCCGTGTTCGGTGCTGTTCACCCGTACCAGTGCGGCCATCGAAACCCGCGACCTGCGGGACGTTCAGGCGCAGCTGACCGAGGCCGGCGTTCCGGTTTTTGCCACGCAGATGGTGGAACGGGCCGCCTTTCGGGCAATCTTCTCCTATGGCGGCACCCTGTCCGGCCTCGACGGCTCACAGGTCAGTAACGTGAAGGCCGCACAGCAAAACGCTCGTTCGTTTGCGGCCGAGGTTGTAGCGCTGTTGAAGGCGAACGCAGCTCAGGCGCAGGCAGAGGTGGCGTAATGTCCAACTCACGCGCAAAGCTGTTTGACGGTGACGACGATCTGGACCTAACGGCGTTCAAGCCGAAGGCCGCGCCGGATAAGGCCGCGCCGTTGCTCGAAAAGGTGAGGGAGGTTTCAGAGGCTGCGAATTTCCACAGCCGGGAACCGACCAAGGTCACTCCAAAACCTGCTGCCGATCCCACTACTGCAGCCGCCTTAAAACCCCGCAGACAGCCCCGGACGCACCGGACGGGTCGCAACGTGCAGTTCAACGTCAAAGCCTCTCAGGACGCCATCGACGCCTTCTATCGCATATCCGACGAACAGGGCTGGGTGCTGGGTGAAACGCTTGAGCGCGCCCTGTCTGCCTTGGAACGGGACCTGACTGCGAAACCGTGACCCGGAAGCCTGTCACCGATCTTCAGTTTGATCTGTTCGTTGATCGGCCCACACGAGGTGGCCCTTCGCCAAGCTTGGTGGATTAGGTTGCGAGGAGGAACCGTCGGCGGAGGAGATCGAGGTTGTCGCGGCCGTACATGGCGCGCTTCAAGAACTTGAAAGGTCAAGTCCATTGGCGTGGTGTAGCTCGCCGATCGACACGACGACTGCCCGCCTGGGCCGGGAGGATCAGGCTGCCAGGGGCGGCAGTCTGACAACGGAATCATCGCCGATGGGCGTGTCACAAACGTTCAACGGCCGAAATAATCTTCTCCAAACAGGACGTTGCGTTGCCTGTTCACCACCCAATGATCTACCTCGCCGAGGTTAGTGAAGCCGTCTAATGGGGTCGAAACCGCCCCAGCGGATTGAGGTGCACCGGTGCTGGGAGCAGAGTTTTTTGCGGCAAAAATCTTTGCGACACGCCCCGTTGAAGTACCTCGTGCTCAAAGCGCTGATGGCCAAGGGCCACCACGTGGGCCTGTCAGCCGTACCAGAGGTTGAGAGGCGCATCCGATGATCGAGGCTGCCGTACTCAGTTTGCCGAGTCCGGTGTTGGTCGCTGCAATCCAACCCGAACCCGCGATAATCCATTTTGCTGCAGATCGAAGACACTGAACGCCTCGAACGAGATAAGATTGTAGTGTACCCAGTTCAATCGAAACGCCCCAGCAAGCTGCAAAGCATGACGGCGTCATCACGTGACAATCTTAAGGCGTGACAACGCTGTCGCGTTCTCTACTGCCTCATGGGGAGCTATCCACCGGCACAGTGGTTCGAAAAGGAGGCAGCGGACGGGCGGAGAAGAACCGTGTCATCGACGAAATCGCATCTGTGACGAACTACCCCAACAAGGTAATTTATATTATACTGATTTTGCTACATTTTCCAACATCGCAAGTACCTGTCGCAAACGATTAGTAGCAAGGCGGCCAATGTTTTCTGGACCGAGTTGAGTGCTAATAAATGTACGGCCCGCCGCAGCGCGCACCCGCCGTAATTCTGGATCGTGATAAACCTTCCGAAATATCTCAGCGGCCTTCACTACGTTAGGCTCAGCCCATGCCTGATGATCAGTGAAGGTGTACTCGCCATCAATGAGAGGCCTAAGCGTATAAGGAACTGGAAACCCTGTCTCATCGGTTAAAAAATCTGTATTCCCTGAAAAGTTTGTTCCTACTACTGGTTTTCCAAGCGCCATTGCTTCCGCCATACCGAGTCCAAAGCCTTCGGCTCGGTGGAGTGAAACATAGCAATCGGACTGTTTGATTAGAGAAAGAATTTCGGCCCGTGTTAAAGTCGAGTCAATCACGCGAATTCGTGAGTCTCGCGCCGCAGCCGCCGCGACTAAGCCTCGCGTCCGAGGGCTGTGTTCGGGTGCGCCGGTCGATTTAATGATAAGACCAACTTCTTCATTACCTGGAAATGCTTTAGCAAAAGCTTCCAACACTCCGATAGGATTTTTGCGTGAAGGCCACGAATTGTAGTCAAAACTAAAAAGAAAATAAAATCGCGACTTATCTAATCCGAAAAAATTGCGATCCTGATGCTCGTGAATTTCAACGTTGATGCATGGCGGTACGATCGTAATTGGGCCATCATAAATTTTGCGGAAGGCTTCTGCAACAAACCGAGTGGGCGCCCAGATCTCATGTATGCGATCGAGCTGACGTCCCCAATCACGAGGTGTTTCTGAAAGCTCCCAATATGTTCTAAGTATATTGTAACCCCCTTCTATCCGATGTTCAAGGTTTTTATAGAAAGCTGGTAGCTGGTCGGCAGCAGCTTCGAAGACGTTAACGCGGTATCTGCCCTCAAGATCATAGCGCTCAGGCATGAACTGCCCGGAGAAGCGGTCTTCTACAAGCACGTTGTAGGGATATATCGCAAAGGGAAAAGGCTCCCGCGCGACGGATGAAATCAAATTGCGAAGTGACTCACCAAGTCCGAGGCTAGCTTCAACATAGCCGATAAAGAGAACGCCATTCTTTGCCGGAGTTCTCTCAAGAGGGATAGGTTTTTTAAAACCTTTTAAGACGCGCTCCCCGCGCAAAAGTGCCCGTCGCACCTGTGAATTTGCAGCAATATACTGGCGCGTATCAAAATATTCCGAAGGCCTTCGATGGCTTTCTTTCCACCCAATCCTAATGAAATGCTCAAGAGGGTCTTGTCCGTCAAGGAATACATCCTGATTGTTTCTGATGTAATATTCCTTATCAAAAGAACTAAAATATTTTGAGATTTGAATCCCCTTACGTTTACGGCCTAACGAAAAATATCGATCCAAGATGCCTGATTTTGATGTTTGATTAACAGCCTCTAGATGTGAAGCAAAGCCAATAATTTCATTATGCGTGGCGTCTTGTCCGGTGTTTGTATTTACTGGAACGACTTCACGCTGATATTGTGAGTCTTTAAGCGCCGTACGCATCGTAAAAGCAGTGTGCCGCCACGTAAATCCCGCCGTAATGTGTTTGCGACAGACCTGTGAATGCCCGGAATACGCTTTCGCATCCATCGCACAAGCCTCGTTAAGTCGTTCTAGGATCTCGGCCGCGTCGGGTTCCCACCAATAGCCGACATCTCCGAAGCCCTTGTCCCTGTAATCCGCTAGGACAGATTGTCCCGAAAAGAGGAGCGCGCCTTCGTACGCTAAATCAGTGCTGCCACTGTAGCAGCCAAAAATCGGTATTGTTCCGCAGGCCATTGCTTCCGCGGTTGAAAAACCAAAGCCCTCCGATCGAGCGGTGGACACGTAGTAGTCAACACCGCGATAAATTTGGGCGATCTCTGCGTCAGAAAGTGAGCCCACCATTTCCCAGACGCTCACGTTGGCACCCGTGATGCGCGCCATGCGAAGGTTGCCCACCTGTGTGGCCTCCGCGCGAAGTCCGAAGACGTCAAGGACGTCTTGTCCCATGATGATGAGCTGCACGTTAGGGCGTTGCATGCGCAGCGCGGTCCAGGCCGCACGTATGACGTCGAGCCCCTTACGGTGCTGATTGCGGGCAAACCACAGGAATGTCGTTTCGTCGAACGGGCGGTCGCGCAGACCCCAAGGGGTGAAAACGTCTGTCTCAACTCCGGGCGGCACCCATGTCACGTCCGGTACGCCCTCAGCCTCAAAGACCGCCTTTACCCAACGTGACGCTGTCATGACCTTCTTGTAGCGCCGCGCCGCCTCGGCCCAGCCAAGGGGGAGTCGGGTCGTCTCCCAAGCAGTATAGAGGTAGTTAAAAGGCTCCGTACCGGGATGAGCAAAGATTAGTTCCGGCTTAGTCGAGTCAAGCAGACCATTCAAACGCAATGTATAGTGCAGATGACGATTCATGACCTCCCAAGAAGTCGAACCAGTCGTACCATGATCTGCATGATTGACTCCATAGCCGAGGTGTTTCTTCGCAAACAAGAATTTATTATTGTGGAGGTACTTCTTTCTCCGCGGGGCGAGATCACCTGAGAAAGTAGAGCTTGTGAAGTGCTCAATTTGTGCTTCAGGTATATAAGCGCTTGCGTAACCAGCCTCACGCAGTCGGAAACAAAAATCTGCATCTTCGTAGTAGAAGCCAAAGGCATCGTCTAAAAAACCTACCTCGTCTGCAGCTGCAATACGAATAAGAGCGAAAGTAAGCTCACAAAAATCTGCTTCGAGCCGTTTAATACGTCGGTCAGGAGCCGCATGGTCATGAGAGAAGCTTACATCAGTGAGATTCCACTGAACTCGGTAGGTCATCGTTCGCTCGCCTGCAACTTCATCCACGACCATCTGCGCCGGGGCGACGATGGCGAGATTGTCATCGCGCAGCATCTCTTGAAGAAGCTGGCGGCAGACGTCCGTGATAAGCCTAATATCGTTATTTGCCGCAACGAGATATTGGCAGTCTCGTTCCTTCGCGAGACTCATTCCGATATTGCAAGCTTGCGTATAAGTTCGAGCTGTGCCTAGTTGGATAATTTCCACGCCAAACTCACTGCAAACTACATTGGTATCGTCCGTACTCCCTTGATCTAAGACGACTATCCGGTGCAGAACATTACGCATTGAGCTAAACATTCTAAAAAGTAATTTTCCCCCGTTAATCGAGGGAATAACTATTAACATCTTATTGATGGCATTTTCAATATGACTGTTCGGTATGTTCATAAGTCACTCATGGTTCTGTGAGAAATTTTGCGCGCCAAAATTGTAAATGCAATCATCAGCGTTTCTGAGCAATTTTGGAGTGAGTTTAGTCAGATGACGATTGCGGCAGGAGGAAGTGGTCGTCTATGTTTTGGAGGGGAAGAGATCGAGTTTCATTGCTACTTGCAAAATTTAATATCATGTAATGCCGTCAGATGTTTAGTCGTGGCATATGATGTGACGGTTCGAACTTGAAGCGTTCGGGCTCAGTCGTCCAAGTTTGGCAGATAAATTCGTATGGCGTAAGGCCTCGCAGGGTCCTCAAACGGCGCCAGCAATTGTAGGCCTCCACGAGCAGTTGCAGGTGACAACGCAGCTCGTCGTGGTCGGCGTAATGGTAGCGCTTGACCGTGGCGTCCTTGATGGTCCGGTTCATCCGCTCGACCTATCTGTTCGTCCACGGGTAGCGTGGTTTGGTCAGACGATGCTCGATTTTGGTCTGCTCGCAGGCCCATTCGAACGAGTGCCGGCGGTACAAGCGCAGCTCATTGCGCTCGGCTCAATAGGCAGCCACCTTGGCGTCGGCCTCCGCGTTCACCGGTTTGTTGTCGGTGAACTGAATGCCGTTATCGGTCAGGAGCGTGCGAATTGTGTAGGGCACCGCTGCGACCAGATCGCATAAAAAGGCTGCCGCAATCCGTTGAGTCGCCTTCTCGTGAAGTTGGACGAAGATGAACTTGCTCATGCGGTCGATGGCAACGTACAGATGGAGCTCGCCTTGTTCGGTGCTGACCTGTGTGATGTCGATGTGGAAGTAGCTGATCGGGTAGGCTTTGGAGCGCGAACGTTTGGGCTTGTCGCCGTCGACGTCCGGCAGACGACTGATGCCCTGCCGTTGCAGACAGCGGTGCAGCGACAAGCAGGTTAGGTGCGGGATGCTAGGCTGAAGCGCGTAGAGGCAGTCATCCAGTGGCAGCAGGGTGTGCCGGCGAAAGGCGACGATGACCGCCTCGTGCCCCAGGCTCAGCACCGTGGCGTGAGGTTCCTTCAGTCCCATCCGCGCATCGGTTCTGGTCGGACGTGAACGCCACTTCTGTACAGTGGTTGGGCTGATCCCGTAGTGCTTCGCGGCGGCTCTCACGCTCTCTTTACGAGCTTGGATTGCCCGTCGGACCGTCTCAGTCGTTGTAGCGCTGCCGTGGAGAACCTGTCTCGCAGCGCGTCCATCCATATGGCATCAGATGTATCATCAGACGGCGGGACCAAACATCTAAATAATTCATTGTTTGATTCACCGTCCGTAGATGTCCTCGACGCGGATGATGTCGTCCTCGCCGGTGTAGGAGCCGACCTGGACCTCGATCAGCTCGAGCGGGATCTTGCCGGGGTTGGCCAGCCGGTGCATCGCGCCGATCGGCAGGTACACCGCCTCGTTCTCGTGCACGAGGACTAGGCGCTCGCCCAGCGTCACCTCCGCCGTGCCCTTCACCACCACCCAGTGCTCGGCGCGGTGGAAATGCTTCTGCAGCGACAGGCGCCCGCCCGGCGTCACCATGATGCGCTTGACCTGGAAGCGCTCGCCGATGTCGACCCTCTGGTACCAGCCCCAGGGCCGGTACATCCGCCGGTGCGCGTCGGCCTCCGGATGGGCCCGGGCCCGCAGCACCCCGACCAGCTCCTTGACCCGGCCCGACTGCGCCTTCGAGGCGACCAGCACCGCGTCGGGGGTCGCCACCACCACCACGTCGTCGAGGCCGACCACCGTGGTCAGCCCCTCGCCCTCGCTGTGCACCA
>NZ_JAKSYF010000137.1:0-94175 GCF_022829745.1 Methylobacterium sp. E-016 | reverse complement strand
GGACTTTCGGCTGGATCGCCCGATGCCGCAGGCTTGCCCGCGACTACGAGGCGACCCCGTCCTCGGCGCTCGCCTTCTTTGTCTTGGCGGCCGCTATGATCCTCGTCAGACGGCTCGCGCACCCCTTATGAAACGGGGTCTGAGAAGCACCGCGCGGGATGCGCTCGATAGGTGCTTACCCTTTTAAGACCGCCCCCGCTCAGCAGTTCCTCCGGGGCAGTTGAACGCTTGCGCTTGGCTACGCCACGCGAGATGTCGGCAGAAGCATCAGCTAGCTAGGCGCTGATATCGTGGTCTACCAGCGCGATCAGGGCATGAGGCGGGACACTGGACCGTCGATACCGCCGCCGGCCTCGTCATGCTTTACATAGCCGGGCTATAGCTGATCAGATCGGTATCCGGCCCCGGAAGCTGAAGACGTTGTAAGGGTTAGAGAGGATGAAGGGTAAGCTGCGGCCGAGCTAACATTACCGGCTGACGCTGCGGGCGGACTACGCCGCTATGCCAAGAGGGATCAGGGAATCCCTGGGCTGATGATGATGAATTTCGTCGAGCCGATCGAAGCCGCTTCCGCGGACTGTTCGAGGGAGTGGACGATTACTGATGGGGGCCGAACGGCAGCTGAGTTGGGTCGGGACGATCGGGTCGGGTGTTTTACGGTCGGTCCGCTATCGGGCCACAAATTCGATAAACAGAAGGCCGCCACCCAAACAGCCGGCTGAAAGGTGCCGCTGTATCACTTCTCGCCCCAGATCCTGCGCACCCGCGTCACGGCCGGCCGTGCGATCATGCGCTCGTAATGCCCGGCGAGGTTGGATGGGAGTGCGATGCCCTCCTGCGGCGCCCAGCGTGTTGCGTAGAATAACGCGCTGTCGCCGATCGTGAACGCATCGCCTGCGACGTAAGGGCGGGATGCCATCTGCCGATCAAGGATAGCCAGAGCCTCGTCGATGATCGCGCGACCCTGTTCCTTCACCGAGGTCTGCCCGAGCTTGAGCGTCTGGTGCAGCATGTCCTGCGGCTCGTAGTTCGCCGTCTTGAACAGCCGTCCGAACCCTTGCAGATGCAGCGTACCGATGGCGTAGTCCATGACCTCGATGCCCCGACGCTCCGCTTCCGGATCGGCGGGGATCAACGCCTTGTCCGGGTTGGTGCGAGCCAGCCATGTGGCGATCGCGCCGTACTCGGTCATGATCGTCCCGTCGGCGAGCACGAGGGCGGGGACCTTGCCCTTCGGGTTGATCGCCTTGAACGGCTCTCGTCCGGCCTCGCCGCCGGCGACATCCATCTTCACACTCTCATAGGGCTTGCCGATCTCCTCCAGCAGGATGTGGATGCCGATCGCGCAGGTGTGCGGTCCCCAGTGGAATTTCATCGCTTGTCCCGTGTCTTCAAGGGCTGCGGGGTGGATCGGGGCAACGACAGAAAATCGTCTACCCGCGGCATTCGTGTCGTCCCGATGCCGAACGTTGCGCGCTCGGTTTGGAAAGCAGGTGGTGGAGGCGAAGTTCCTCCATCGACACCGCCTGCCGGCACGACGAGCGAGGTCTGCTTTCAGGACGATAGGTGCACGCCGTGGATGGCCGTCATGGGCGAAAGCGGCTTGAACAAGGGTGAGTCGAACGACCGCTTTCGGGCACGGCTTAAATTGAGTTCTGTGACCGGCTTGGGTCGGAACCAGAACGTCCTGTGTGGATGGCTCCCGCATTGCAAGCGGCGAATTGAGCTTCTGACGCGTTGGTTGGGTGCAGTCTTGTGTCCGGCCTGTTGATGCAGTCGTTCATGTGACTGCTGGCCCTGATGGTATCTGCGAGCTGGGTCCCACTCTGCTTTGCGGGCTATGATGCCTTGGACATTCAGCGGGGTGTCCCGGCTCCCGGTCTGACCGGTTCGCCATCAACTCTCATCGTCCTCGCAACTCGGAAAAGTGCTCCCCTTCCTGCTGTCAGGCGGCCGTGGCCGCTGGTGCGCGGTAGGTGCCGCCGCGGGTCATGATCGCCCAGGCGACCCGTGCGGTGCGGTTGGCCGCCGCAACGGTTACCACGCGCACTGGCTTGCGCTGGAGCAGCGCCGGCAGCCGTGGGTCGACCGACGTCGGCGCAGCCTTCGCGCGCCGGACCAGAGAGGTCATGCCGACCACGAGCAGGCGGCGCAGATAGCGGTCGCCCATGCGCGAGATCCGGCCCATGCGCTCTTTGCCGCCACTGCAGTTCTGCAGCGGTGTCAGCCCCAACGAAGCTGCGAACTGCCGACCGGAGCGGAAGCGCTCGGGCTCGCTCACTGAGGCGGCCAGCGCCGTTGCCGAGACAATGCCGACACCGGGGATCGTCGCCAGGCGCTGTGACAGGTCGCTGTCCCGATACCAGGCCAACAACTCCTTCTCCAGCCGGGTGAGATGGATCTGTACGGCGCCGATCTGATCGGCCAGCCCGGTCACCACGCGTTGCGCCAGTGGTGGCACCTCGGCTGCGTCTCCGGCCGAGAGCCGGGCTGCCAGTTCGAGCGCGTGCCGCAGGCCCCGCGCCATCTCGATCCCGAACTCGGCGAGCAGGCCGCGGATCATGTTCACCAACTGCGTACGTTGCTTGACCAGCAGGTCGCGCGTCCTGTGCAGCGCCAGTGCTGCCTGCTGCTCGGTCGATTTCACCGGCACGAAGCGCATGCTCGGGCGCGTCACCGCCTCGCAGATGGCAGCGGCATCGTTCGCATCGGTTTTACCGCGCTTCACATACGGCTTCACGTAAGCGGGCGGCATCAGCCGAACCTCATGGCCGAGCTTCGTCAGTTCCCGGGCCCAGTGATGGGACGTTCCGCACGCCTTCATGCCGAGCAGGCATCGAGGCAGCTTGGCGAAGAACGGCACGACCTGCGCCCGGCGTAGCGCCTTGCGAACGACGACGTGCCCAGCTGCATCAACGGCGTGAACCTGGAAAATGCTCTTGGCCAGATCGATGCCGACGGTGGTGATCTCCATGGGGATGGCTCCTGCATCTGCGTGGCTGCTGCTTTGACAGCAACCACATCTTGGCACCGAGATACCGTCAGTCGGAGCGGGAGCCATCCACCCAATCTGCCTTCGGGGCGGAGGCCCAGCGTCCGCTTGCCACCCAGGCTGTGTGAAAACGCGCTGATCTGATAGGGTAAACCCCGATCTTCGAGGTCGGGATGAAGCGCTTCATCGCAGGTGAGGATCGTCATCAGATCACGCTGCTTCCCGATTGCCTGGACGACTATATCACCGCCGACAATCCGGTTCGCCTCGTCGAGGTGTTCGTCGATGAGCTCGATCTGACAACGCTCGGCTTCGCGGGCGCTGTGCCGGAGGCAACGGGCCGTCCCGCCTACCATCCGGCGACGTTGCTCAAGATCTGTTTCTACGGCTACCTCAATCGCGTCCCGTCGAGCCGGCGCCTCGAACGCGAGAGCCAGCGCAACATCGAGTTGATCTGGCTGACCGGTCGGCTGATGCCCGACTTCAAGACGCTGGCCGACTTCCATAAAGACAATGGCCCGGCGATCCAGGCCGCCTGCGCGCAGTTCGTGGTGCTGTGCCGCCGGCTGGACCTGTTCAGCAAGGCCGTCGTCGCGATCGAGGGCAGCAAGTTCAAGGCCGTCAACAACCGCGACAAGAACTTCACCGCCGCCAAGGTCGAAGCTCGGCTGGCGCAGGTCGAGACGAGCATCGGCCGTTACCTCGCGGCGCTGGACCGGGCCGACCGCGAGCCGAGCGACATCGCCGAGGCGCGCACGACGCGGCTCAGGGAGAAGATCGCGGACCTGCGCAAGCAGATGCAAGTTCTCCAGGCGAGAGGCCGGCAGGTCGAGGCTGCGCCCGATCGCTAGGTCTCACCGACCGATCCCGACGCGCGCCCCATGGCGACCAGCGGCAAGGGCACCGGCATGGTCGGCTACAACGTTCAGGCGGCCATGGATGCCGAGCATCACCTGATCGTGGGGCACGACGTGACCAACATCGGGAACGACCGGGCGCAACTCGCGCCGATGGGGCTTCTGGCGCAGGCGACGACGGGATGCGACACGCTCACGGTGCTGGCCGACCGGGGCTACCTCAACGGCGAGCAGGTCCTGGCCTGCGAAGGCACCGGGGTGCTGCCCTGCGTGCCGAAGACCCTGACCATGGGCCATGCCAAGCGCGGCCTCTTCACGGGATAGGACTTCGTCTACGACGCCGAACAGGATCACTACACCTGTCCCGCCGGCCAGCACCTGACCAAGGGGCTCGCCCGGTCCGATCGCCAGGCCGAGGGCGAGGAGATGGACCACTACCGCAACCTGACGGCCTGTCGCGATTGCGCGCTCAAGCCCCGCTGCACGCCGGCGGAGACGCGGCTTGTCAAACGCTGGGTGCGCGAGGGCGTCCTCGACGCGATGCAGGCGCGGCTCGACCGGATGCCGGATGCGATGAAGATCCGTCGCCAAACCGTCGAGCACCCGTTCGGCACGCTGAAGGCCTGGATGGGCGCCACCCACTTCCTGATCCGGAGCTTGGCGAAGGTCAGAACCGAGATGAGCCTGCAGGTTCTGGCCTACAACATGAAGCGGATGATCCAGATCTTCTGGGTCGGTCCGCTCATGGCGGCCATCCGGGCTTGAAGGCCACCGCTTCGCTCTGCGACACTCTCAGGACATTCGCCTTGAACCTGAGGGATCTGCGTTCTCACACGGCCTCCATCCATAGCGGACCTTGCTGCATGCAGCCGTATGTGTCGGGAAAACAGTCGGATATCGGACATGCGAAGCCACAGGACTAAAATCCAAGAAAAATAGATTTCTGCTGGCTTGCTCGAGGGAACTAGGCTGGAAACGTGCACGGTCATTCATGTGACGACGATAGGACACTTTACGTCAAAACGCGTTACGCCGAGACCGGTCGCATAACCTCAGAAGCCATTATTTTGTGACGGCGTTCGTTCTGCTGGCGTGGGCAATGTCAGGTTCCGATCGCTTCCCAAAGCACCTGGGTCGTGACACTTACGTCCCATGAGCAGCTTGCACAAACTGATCGGGACGGTCGCCCGCCGACGTCATTCGCCGGTCGCCGACTACGGTGTCACGCTGCTGCTCGTCGGGGCAATGACATTCGTTCGGTTCCTGGCCCCAGCCCATGTCGCACCGTTCCTGCTTTACATTCCGGTCCTGCTGGTCGTCACCCTGGCCTTCGGCTGGGGTGCCGGGACGTTGGCACTGTCGTTGTCCACCCTGATCGCCGCTTGGTTCTACACGCGTGACGGGATGCTCAGCAGTGTCGACGTGGCCCTGCTGTGCCAGTACGTGACGGTCGGCGCGACTATGGTGTGGATCTGCCATGCCCTGCGCCGGTCCGTCGTGCAGAACGAAGCAACGCTGGAGAGGCTCAACGCGGCAAACCACATCCTCGTTGACAGAGAGGCGGCGTTGACCGACGCCCATGCGGCGGCGGAGACCGCCAAGGAAGCAGCTGAGCAGGCCAACACGGCGAAGAGCGACTTCCTGGCCAACATGAGCCATGAACTCCGCACCCCACTTTCTGCCATCATCGGCTACAGCGAGATGATGGGCGAGGAGATCGCAGACGGCTGTGCGGCGTCGGACCTCGTGGCCGACATCGGAAAGATCGAGCGTAACGCCCGCCACCTGCTCGGGCTTATCAACGACGTGCTGGACCTCTCCAAGGTCGAGAGCGGAAAAATGGAAGTCTACGCCGAGGATTTCGAGGTGGAGGGCATGCTGCGCGACGTCGCCGGTTCGGTCGCCACGCTGGTCGGCAAGAAGGGCAACACCCTGGAGATGCAATTTGCCCCTGGGCTGGGCTGGATGCATTCCGACCTGACAAAGACGCGACAGGTGCTGTTCAACTTTCTGAGTAACGCGGCCAAATTCACGGAGAGGGGTACCATCACGGTTGCTGCCTCCCGCATCACGGACGCCTCGGGTGGCGACCAGCTATCGTTCTCCGTCTCTGACACCGGAATAGGCATGACGGCCGAACAGGTGTCGCGCCTGTTCCGGCGCTTTGAGCAGGCTGATGCCTCCACCACCCGCAACTTCGGCGGAACCGGCCTCGGCCTCTCGCTCACGCGTGCCTTCGCCGACATCCTCTCTGGGACAATCACGGTCTCAAGCGTGCCCGGCGAAGGCAGCACTTTCACGTTCTCCGTGCCGGCGGCCTACGTCCCCCCCGTCGACGAGCAGGCCTTGCCCGATCCGGATGTCATCGGCGACGGTGAGGCGGAGGGCGACATTATCCTGGTCATCGACGACGATACGGACCAGCTCGCACTCACTACGCGGTTCCTCCATCGCGAGGGCTTCCGGGTACGGACGGCCACAAACGGCAAGAACGGGCTTGACCTTGCCCGGAAGCTGAGGCCGCGGGCCATTTTGCTGGACGTGATGATGCCGGGCGTGGACGGATGGTCGGTCCTGAGCCAGATCAAGACCGACGAGACGCTGGCGCCGATCCCAGTCGTGATGGTTACCTCCGTCGATCAGCGCAAGCTGGCGGCTTCCCTCGGCGCCTCGGACTACATGCTGAAGCCGGTCGACTGGTCGCGGTTCGGCAAGATCGTGAATCAGTTCAGGCTGGCCCAGACGGATCAGCGCGGCACCGTGCTCCTGGTCGAGGACGAGGCCATGACCCGCATGGCGATGCGCTCCACCCTGGAGGATGACGGATGGTCGGTCGTGGAAGCCTCGGACGGCGAGGAGGGGCTGCGGCAAGCGGCCAATGCCAAGCCGGACGTGGTAATCGTGGACCTGAACATGCCCGTGCTGGACGGCTTCGGCTTCCTAGAGGGCGTTCGAGCCTTGCCCGGCTGCTCGGACATACCGGTGATCGTGCTGACGGGTCGGGAGTTCTCGGCGGACGACCGAAACAAGCTTCGCGGCGCGAGCCAGATCCTTAATCGCGGCGACTTGGCGTCGGCAAGCCTAGCCGAAAGGCTGAGGGATCTCACAGCCTGAGAAGGGCGAGGACGGCTCGGTAGCATCAGCGTCGAACTCATATCAACGTCTGCTTCGCGGGATCGGCTCCAGGAGTCCGAACCACCGGATCGAGTCGGAGGCGGAACGCGCCTTTCAGGGCGATGGGTCAGGGTCTGTTCCCGCCCTTCTCATACCTTGCCAGATAAGGCCATGCATGCCGAGAAAACGGTCGGGTTACTGACATCGAACCTGATAGGATCGATGTCCGAGTTGGGTGTCAACCGGACCTTACTCTATCATCCGAAAGCGAACGTTCCGTCTATGATCCAACTTGTTTACAATCCGATATAGATTGCTTTCACACCAGTAGACGTTCGACGGCCACGCGGTAGGTCATCAGACCATCCGAAGGGCGGGTCTGCATGAAGCGTCATGAAAATACAACCTGTGGTTAGTCAGCCTTGAACGTTGGCGCTGACTATCTTCTATTTCCCAAAACACTCCCGATCTCAGATAAGTTATTGTCGATTGGGGGCCGTTTAACTGCCTTTAACCAATTGGTGATCAAATAGCTTTGATTTTATCAATTGATAGGCCGAGCCGTGTTCGCAATACGCAATAACAACGCTAGAGCAACCCTGGACGCGGTCGGCTTGTCTCAAGCGATCATCGAGTTCCGGCTGGACGGGATCATCCTTGCCGCTAATCCCAACTTTCTCGACGCCATGGGTTACAGCTTGGCCGAGATCCAGGGCCAGCATCACACCTTATTCATCGATCCGGCTGAACGAGACAGCGCCGAATACCGCGCATTCTGGGATGCTCTGCGCTGCGGGACCTACAGGGCCGCCGAGTTCAAGCGCATCGCCAAAGGCGGGCGTCAGGTTTGGATCCAGGCGAGCTACAACCCCGTTCGAGACCGGTCCGGTCGTGTTTTCAAAATCGTCAAGATCGCCACTGACATCACCGGACAGAAGCTTCGCGCGCTGGATAGCGATGGTCAGATCGCCGCCCTTCACCGCTCGCAGGCAGTCATCGCCTTCGACCCAACCGGCACAGTCCTCGACGCCAATCAGAACTTCCTCGATGCGGTCGGCTACCGGCTTGAGGAGATCCAGGGCCGTCATCACAGTCTATTCGTGGATGACGTCGAGCGGTCGGGCATGGTCTATCGCGGCTTCTGGGACCGGTTGAAAGGCGGCGAGTTTGCCGCTGGCGAGTTTCGCCGCATCGCCAAGGGCGGCCGCGAAGTCTGGATCCGGGCGACCTACAACCCGATCACCGACGCAAACGGGACGGTGCTGAAGGTCGTCAAGTTCGCTACCGACATCACCGAACAGGTGCAGGACCGGCAGCGCAGGGTCGAGGCGCAACGCGCGATCGGTGCGGATCTCGACGCGATTGGCTCCGCGGTTGAGGCCGTGACGCGGCAGACGGCCGATGCCGTCGGAACGATCGGACAGGTCTCCAGCGACGTCCAAGCCATGGCTTCGGGGTCGGAGGAGTTGTCGGCCTCCGTTTCCGAGATCAGTCAACAGGTCAGCTACGCCGCGCTAATGGCCGGCGAGGCGGTCGAGCAGGCGCGCCACACTGTTGGCATTGTCGAGGGCCTGAGCGAGCAGGCTGCGCAGATCGGCGACGTGGTCACGATGATCCAGGGCATCGCCTCGCAGACCAACCTGCTGGCTCTTAACGCCACGATCGAGGCGGCGCGGGCTGGCGTGTCCGGTAAGGGCTTCGCAGTCGTGGCTGCCGAGGTGAAGGCTCTGGCCGAGCAGACTGCCAGGGCGACCAATGAAATCAGGGTGCAAATCGCCGCTACTCAGGTGGCCACGTGCGAGGCTGTGAGCGCAATCGGTTCGATCCAGAGCACGATCCGAGCACTGAACGAGGTGTCTGCGGCGATTGCTGCGGCGGTTGAGGAGCAGTCGGCCGTCACCCGTGAGATGTCGGGCAGCATGCACACGGCAGCCCAGGGGGTGACGACGATCGCCGGCGGCATGGATGCGATTGCCCGTGCGAGCGAGCAGGTCGACACTGCCACGCGCCAGGTGCGCGAAGCTTCGAGAGCGGTCGGTTGAGGTCATGGACAGCGATCCGTCGCGCTCCTCGCACCCCCACGGCTGGGAGCCACTGGGCCGGGTGGTGATATCAGCGACGAGCCCGCAGTGCCGGTGAGCGTCGTGCGGGAAGGCGATGTCCGCTTCCACGGCTCGGCATTTGAAAGCAGGCAGTCTCAATTCCACCCAAGCGGGTCATTCAGCTTCCGACCCTTCCCGGACTCTGGTTGTGCCTGCTGTTGGTAGTCGCTCAATGACGTCCGATCCGGGCGAGCGTCTGCCCTAGGCTGATCAATAGTAAATCCGTCGCTGCCCGAACCCCAGCGGGCATGTCGGGGCCGAGTGTCTTCTTGAGTGCTAGGGCGAGATCAATCGCTCGCTCCAGCGGGTCGTCGCTTACACCCGAACCGCTAACGACGTAGCGGTCATCGCCATCGTGCATCTCGGTGATGTCGATCAGGATCCCGCACGTGCGCAAGGGGTCCCCAGCTTCAGATAGATAGGTGCGCCCACGGCTGAGGAGCCATCGAACGGCCCCGTCGTCAGCCAGGACACGGTACTCAACCAGGAATAGGCCACCCTCCCGGGTTACCTCTCCAACATGATCAATCAGCCAAGCATGGTCGGCAGGATGCACAGCCGCAATAGAGATCGGCCCGGTAAGCTCTTTCTCGGCGAGGTCCGGATCTCCGGTCAGCAGCTGCGCCGCACCGACGTCGTAGACGATGACCTGGCGCACGTGATCCAGATCCCAGGTACCGACGACGCAGGAGGCTTCGAGGGCAGCGTGCAGTCGCTCGTGCGACCCCCCGATCCCCCCGGACGTGGCCACTGAACTGTGGAACCGCCGATCCATCTTGCCATCTCGTATGCGGGCAGCCGGACTGTGCCGGACAAATCCGTACTCCGTGCTTGCATAAATGACAAAGATTTCGTTTTGTGGTTGTGTATCAGGGGCGGCCGTCGTCCTAACAGCGGGTCAGACAGCTCATCCCGTGTCCGCGGAAGAGCCAGATAGGGCGAAGGAAGCGCGCATGGGCGACGATGTTAGAGCCCAGATCGCGATGGACGGCGACGCGACGATGAAACGGAACCTGCGCCGGATAGCTGACGCCCTCGGCGTGCCAGCATCAGAGTTCTACGGTCCATTGATGCTGGATCAACAGGTCTTGACCTTACTTACGCTTGTACAGACCTACCTCGGCGGGGCCGATCCCGCTGCCCGCGAACGTTTCATGCAAGCGGTGCAGGCGATAGGCGCTCAGTACTTGGCGTCGTGATGGCGATTACCCCACGCATTAAATGGGCCGCGATAGCCGCTCTGCAGTAGCTTGGCAACAATCTCCTCGGGCTTCGGGTGCTTTGCCATCTCGTCCGTCCTCCAGGCTCAAGAGCCATACCAAAGGGCGGACCATCCGCCGGCATGACGCCGGCGCCGGCCCGTCCGAGTTGCCCGGTGACCAAGGCGATGAGCTCGTCCCAGCTCGCCTCGAACGAGGCGATGGCCTTGGCCTTCAGGGTAGTGGCGACGCCCGCCATATCGATGCCGAGCCGCTCCAACTGATCGAAGACGGCCCAGGCCGTATCCCAAGGGATTCATTCGGCCTTGGGAGCGACGGCAGGCGCTTGCGTCTGGGATGGGCCGGGATGCACCGTCATGGCTGGTGGCTGGTTTGAGAGCTGCTGTGGCGCCACTGCAAGCTTAGCCTGGGCCGCGGCAAGCTCCTGCCGGGTCGTCCCGATCCGGTCCTCGAGGGCTGCCATCTCCTTGTTCCGGGTGGCCAGCGTCTCGGTCAGGGTTGCCAATTGCGCCTGGGCGTCGGCCTGCCTCCTCTGCAGCGCCTCCAGCGCCGAGGTCGCACCGTCGCGGTCGGAAGCCAGCTTCTGGACGGCCTGCTCGGCCTGGCTCCGTTCGGCGATCACCCGGTCCCGCTCGGACTGCGCGGTGGCGAGTTCCTTCTGCGTCGCAGCCAACCCATCCTTGGCTTGCTGCACCTGCTGGCCAGCCTGAGAGACGTCGCTCGCCAGCTTTTCGCGATTGGCGGTCAGACCTGCGACCGCCTGCTCCAGGTCGGCCTTCTGCTTCGTCGCCTGCTCAGTCGCGGCGCGGGCATCCGCAAGCTCCTTCTGCGCGGCCGCAGAGCCGTCGCGCGCCTTCTGCTGGCTCTCCTCGGCCTTGGCGAGGTCGGCGGTCTTGGCGGTCGCCTCCTGTGACATGGCGGCGATGTCGGACCGAAGCTTCGCCTCCTGCTGGCGCGTCTCCTCCAGCCGGCGCCCGACGTCAGCCAGTTCCTTGGTCCGGGCGGTCGCGGCCTGCTCGGCGGCCGTGGTGGCATCCTTCATCGGCGCGAGCTTCTGCTCCGCCTGAGTAACCTGGACCTGCAGCCCGGTAAGCTTGATCATCTCGGCTTCCGCGGTAGCCTTCGCCTCGCTGGCCTTGCGCTGGGCGGCCTGCTGTTCCGTCGCCAGGCTCGCGGCCCTCGCCTTGGCCTGCTCGCTGGCTTGGGTGATATCCCGCTCCTGCTGCTGGGCTGATGCGATCCTCGCCTTGAGCCCGTCGAGTGTACCCGCCGCCGCCCGTTGCTGGTCGAGATCCGATTGCAGCGCGACCTGCCGCGTCTCCAGGTCCTGGATGCGGTGGTCCCTTGCCGTTCTCTGCCGCCCACCGGCGATAGAGGCCACGACGAGCCAGACCAGGAGGACCGCCGCCACGACGGCGAGGCTGAACGCGAGGGGCCTGCGGAGCTCGGAACGGTAGTCGATGGCCATGGCGGTCTCGCGGACGTTGGAGGGAACGGATCAGATCGACGAGGCAGCCTCGCCAGGGGTAGGTTCGGCACCGGCGGCGCCCGGCTCGGGGGTGGGGCTGCTCGATGCGAGACCGGCACGATCACTCCTGACAAGGGAATCGATCATACCGAGGAGGGCGCACTGCTCGGGGGAGCCGTTCGCCGCGGCGAGGAAAGCTGCGAGCTCGATGCGGGAAGGCCCGCCGCCGGATGGCCCGTTCGGCTCGTGGAAGACGTACACATCGATTGGGTTGCCACCGCGCATAGGTACCAGCGGTCATCGTTCGACCCGTCATGGATCAGGGTTCGCAGGGGTGGCATCGGAAGGTCCCCATCGTCTCGTCACCGGTCGGTGACCACGCCAATCGTAAGCCTAGCCCCGGACGGCGACCGTTCAGCGACGGCCGTGGATCACCATCGCGAGCAGGTATCCGATGGCTCCGGCCATGGCCGCCAACATCAGCGGGGACTCCTTGGCATACTGCGCGACGGCATCGCCACCCTGGCGGTAGGCACGCTCGGCCTCCGGAAATGCGTCCTGACCCCTATTGATCGCCTTGTCGGCGAGGTCGCTTGCCTGTCCCGCAATGTCGCGAACGGCGTCCTTGGCCTGGCCGACGAGGTTCACAGCGGCGCCCTTGACCTCGTTGGCCGTACCCTTGGCCTGGGTCTCGCGGTCGCCGGTGACGTCGCCGACGGCGCCTTGGACCTTGCCGCCGAGTTCCTCGGCGGCACCGGTGATGCGGTTCTCGTCCATGATCTATCTCCGTTCGGTTCAAGGTTGAGCCGGCCCGCGTCAAGCGCGCTTCGAGCCGACACCAAGGGACTGACTACTTCTTCGACGTGGCCTTCTCGGGTCGCGCCTTCATCGAGCTTTGGTTGGCTTTCTTCGCCCGGTCGTCGGCCTTCAAGGCGTGCTCGGCGGCCTTCTCCTCGTTGCCGGCGTCGAGGTGTCGAGCGGCCTTCCGGTGTGACTTCGCCGCCGCCTCGTGGTGTTCAGCGGCCTTGGCGTGCGCGTTTCCGGACATCTGTCCCTCCCGTGACGGGGATTTACGTGCCCCGGTGCGAACGTGGTGGCCGGTCGGTTCCGATCCTCGAAGCTGACGGGATTGACCGGGGCGTTCCTCACACCGGCATGCCGGCGACCGAGAACGGCAGCCTACCGTCGGGGGTGTAGCGGTCCACCGCGGACGGCAGCTCGCGCGAGAGCCTGGACAGAAGGTCGTCGTGCGAAAGGCCGGTCTGCCGCGACAGCGTATCGAGGACGTCGGAACCGATGGCCGACCTCAGGTGGTCGGGCTTCATCTCGACGTTCGGACCATGGTTCACCCAGGAATCGGCGGCCTCTCCGTGGCCGTTCTCACGAAAGTGGTCGACGAGCTGGCCGAGGCCGCCGCTGAGCAGGCCGCCGGCACCGGAACCCCCGAGGGCTCCTCCGAGATTAACGAGCAGGCCACCGAGACCACCCTGTCCCGCGATCCCGCCCTGTCCGGCGGGCGCGCCTGGGGTTGTGGGACCACCGTGGCCGGCTCCGCCGAGCATCTCCTGGATCTTGTCCCGGTTCTGGAAGCCCGCCACGGCCAACAGGCCGAGCAGAGCCGTCATCGAGGGGAAGCCGTCACTCATTGGATGTCTCCGTTCCGGTGAGAGGGGTCGTCGTGCCGATCAGCAGTCGTCGTCGCCGGGCTTCACCACCTTGCCCTCGGGCGGCTTCGCCTCGTTGGCAGAGGGCGTCGCATTCGAGCCGACGTTGTTCATCGCCCCGACCGTCCCGGGGGATTCGGCCTTGGCACCGGGCGAGACCTTCGTGGTCGCGTCCCCATCGACCTTCGAGGAAGCGTCGGCCGAGCCCTTCTGGCCGGTGCTGTTCGTGGTCGTTCCGACCGCACATGGCTTCGCCGAGGCGAGGCCAACGCCAAGAAGCGTCATCGCCGTCGCGACGGTCAGGGTGGTCAGGATCTTCATGGTGTTTCCTTCGGGATGGGGGGTGGACCGGGCAGGCGAGCGACCACTACCGCGAGGGAACGGACTGTTCGGAAGCCATCTCGACGTAGTCGGCGATGGCCGCGCGGCAGCTTGGCGAGACCTCCCGGGCATTCCTGCGGAAGCAGGCGACAACCTCGGGTCCGTTCAGGTCGAGGCCGTTGCAGAGACGGGCATAGTCGGCGGAGCAGAAGGATTTCAGCGACGCCCTGGAACCGGTCTTCTCAAGAGCCTGTGCGCCGAGCGGGAGGCATGACGATGCGACGGCCGCGAACACGACGAGGTGACGGAGCTTGGTCACGGCAACGGGGCTTTCGCGAAAGGTGGACGTGGGACCGTACGGAGCCGGGACCGGCTCGAACCGGTCCCGGACGTGATCGCTTCAGACTGGCTTGCGAGGGGTGGTCTCCGTCGTGGTCCCGGTGGTGCCGGTACGGCTGACCGTTCCGCGACCGTCCTCGACCTCGACCTCGGTGTGACGGACCTTGTCGGTGACAGTCTCCACTCGCTGGCCCGCATCCTTGCGGATGCCGACCTCGCCGACGACGCGGGCATCCTTCGACACTACCGCCTGCTCACGCATCTCGGTCGCCTCGATGACCTTGTCCTCGAAGAGCGCCATGTCGCCCGGGGTGACGGCGCGGTCGACGACGCGGCGGTCGACGCTCACCGTCTCGTCGTGGAGGGTGACGTTCTCGCTGACGTTTTTCTCGGCGGCGTAGGACCGAACCCGGACCCGGCCGCTGTCGACCATGCGCTTGCCAACGTTGAGGCGCTCCTCGACTACGGGGATGTAATCGGTGCCGGTGGCGGTACCGTGGGCGGCGGCGGCCTCGGACGGACCGGCTGAGTGCAGGCCGGTCTCGCGGGGCGTGGCGGCGTGATCGGATGAAATCGCACCCTCGCCGAGGGCTGCGGCGGCAACCGGGGCGGTCCCGGTGGTGGAACCGGTCGCGCGACCGTCCCAACCTTCCTTGCGCCAAGTGGCCTCGCGCTCGTCGAGATCGACCGAGCCGTGCTCCTCCAGGATATCGGAGGCGGCGTGGACGTGCGCGTCGTCGACCTCGGCGCTCAGCATCGTGCCGCCGCGATTCAGGCCCTCGCCGTAGGCGTGGCGGTCTTCCTCCGGCATGAAGAAGTCCTTGATCGAGCCCCACATGCCTTCGTCGGCCTTGGTCGTGGTTCCGGTCGTGCCGGCCTGGGTGCCGGAGATCAGCTTGATCGCGCCGGCGGGAATGCCGAGAGTGACGAGCTTGCCCTGGGCAGCGACCGCCTCGGGGTGGGTGTCGTACATGGCGGTGATGGTCTGGGTCATGATGTCGGCTCCTGGGACGGGTGCGTGGTGGCCTGTTCCGTGACGGGCCCCTCGGGGGACACGCGTTCGATCACGGCGTGCTGCCTGCGCAGCGTCACCGGCATCTCGACGTCCTCGCCCGCCGTGGTCCGGCGGATGTGCACCTCCTCCTTCAGGACAAGGCGTTTCTCGACGACGAGGATCTCTTCCAGCACCGGGATGATGGTCACCCCGGCCTCCGTCCTGACCACCGGGGGTGCCTCGCCCTCGGCTAGGGTCCGGTTGACTGGCACCCGGGTCACCCCGACCATGTCGCTGCGCAGAGTCTCGCGCAGGACCTGGTCGAGGGTGTCGGTTCGCGTGCTGACACGGACCCGTCCGGTCTCGACTGCACGCTTCTCGATGCGCGCGGTCTCCTCGATCAGCGGGAGGACCGCCTCCTCGCCGATGGCGACCTCCGCCGCGGTGCCGAAGCGCGTCCCGAGCCCGTGGGGCTCGGTCGCGGCGGGATCGCCGACGCTCATGCCCGGCGCGGGGTCAGGGTATTCGGGGCGGTGCGTGTGACGGTCGGATCAATGGCCGAACCGCGGCCGGCGAAGAAGGAGGCGAGCGCCCCGAAGATCAGCGCGAGGGCTCCGAACAGCGCACCCTGGGAGACACGGCGAGCCGTGGCGTCGGCGATCTGCTTGGACTGCTCCTTGGCCGAGGCAACGGTCTCCTTGAACTGCTGGGTGTACTGCGCGACCTGGGTCCGGGCCTGCTCGACCGGGATGTTCTGCGCCTTGGAAAGGGCCACAGCGGCCTTCTCCTGGGCGGCGGCCTGCTGTGCGCCGTCACCCGAGACGGCGGCGCGCATCGCTGTCACCGCGGTGTCCTTCAGCGCGGCCGGATCGGATCCGGTGCCGTTGCGGACATTGGACTCGATGTTCGAGAACGGGTCGGTGACCTTGGTCAGCGACGGGCGGGCGGCCTGCGCCAGGGTCGAGACGGAGCCGCCCATCGCGTTGCCGACCCCGCCGATGGCCGAGGAGGCCATGCCGAGGGCGCCGCTGACGATGCCGCTGGCGGCCGACGACAGCATGTACAGCACCACGAGGGTCGAGACCGCCCAGGCGAGGAGGCCGTGATAGCCCGCCGTCGAGGTCGAGGGCTTACCGGACAGGCGTCCAGCGAAGTAGCCGCCGGCGACGGCTGCCAGCACGCCGGAGACGACGAACCACAGGCCGGCACCGATGCCGAGCGAACTCGCCGCCGGGGTGCCATCACCCATCGGATCGACCGTCGAGAGGCCGATGCCGAGCCCCAGCATGTTGAGGATGACCTGCGAGATCAGGGCCACGGTGGCTCCAGCAAGCACGGCACCCCAGGAGACCGAATGCAGCATCATCGTGCGCATGTCCTCGGCCGGCGTGACCACCGTGGTCTGCGGCAGCTCGCGGTCGACGACGGCGCGTTCGGGTGTTGGGCGTCCGGGGGATACGGGCGTGGACTCGGTAACGGTGGCCATGGTGGATCTCCTAAGTATTGAGCTCGGAAAGCTGAAAGGGCGCGGTGGGTTCAGACGACCCGGCGACGGCCCATGACGATGTGGTAGAGCCACAGCACGATCACGGCGCCGACGATGGCGACGAGCAGGCTGTAGAGGTTGACCCCCGACACGCCGGGCTCGCCGAACTGGTTGAACAGGAAGCCGCCGACGACCGCGCCGACGACGCCGAGCAGGATGTCGACGACGAGGCCCTGTCCGGTGTTGTTGACGATCTTGCTGCCGATGAAGCCGGCGATCAGGCCGAGGACGATCCAAGCGAGGAGGGACATGACGGGCTCCGGTTTTGGGCGTGATGACGGGTCCCGACGCAGGGCCTGCGCGGGCTGGGGATGGGTCTCGAAGGCGTGCGGGTTCTATTCTGTCAGCTCATCATAACTAAATGTTAGGCGTCGATCTCCAAGAGTGGTCGTAAGAATAGCGTTTCTGCCTTCTGCGTTCTGGGTCATTGTAGTCGAACCTGGCACCCCACGCCACATGATCCCCCCGAGAAGGGCGAGGGTGATCGCTCTCATCTCCAAAGCTTCACCTTGAGACTGAGTGATAACGCTCATCGCATAACGACGCACCGCATCGAGGTCGGACATTTCGGATTGGGGGCGTATCTGCGCCATGGTGCTAGTCCTGGCTGGCAGTGATTTTCGTGCCACCCGTCGAAGTTGCCGAGTAGCCACCCCACCCCTCGGTCGAGACCGGCGACGTACCGCCCCAGCCTTCCAAGTCCCAAGTCGCGACACGTTGCTCCACGTCGACCGAGCCATGGTCCTTTAGAATGCCCATTACACGTTCAACCTCCGCCTCCTCGACGTGGAGGTTCAGCATCGCTCCTCCGCCGGCCAGCTTCGCGCAGTAAGATCCCCACGCCTCATCCGGCAGACCGATTTCGCGAAGCTGTCTGTGAAGCGCGCCGTCGGCAGGGGTCGGCTCTCCAGGCTCGCTGCAGCCGACCGGAGGTATGGAAGGGCAAACGATAAGCCGGATCGCCCCCTCGGGGATGCCGGATGCGATCAACGTGCCTTTCGCCGACTGCGCATCGTCGCGGCTCCCGTACAGCGCGCTGATACCGAAACTCATGGCTTCGCCTTCGATAAAGAGGCGCTTGCGTCTGCATGAAGCGAAGAGCCATTCTCGGCCTCGATCTCCGCTCGTGCGGCTGCGATGAAGTCAGCACGTTGATCGTCGCTCAGAAGAAAAGCTTCGCTGAGCGGAGGCTCATTTGCAGCGCCGGGGTCTCCCCACATTCGGTCTCCCAAACCATTGTTTTGGAAGGTACGCTTGGCGCGCGCGAGCACCGCGATTTCGGCTACATCCGCGATCGTCGTCTTGGCCAATTTCATGGGTTGGCCCTGCGTACGGCTGGCTGCAGATAGGCTGGATTGCCACCAGGCACACCACTGCTGTTCGCCGATGACGTGAAATCCGATCTACCGCTTTCGGACCCGGTGATCTGCTTCCGCGACGCGGCTTGGCTCTGGCTGGCGTAGTCAGGAGGGGAGTTCGCTCCCTGCCAAATCATCAGCCCAGCCAAGGAAGTGAGCATCAATCCGACGCTTACGATCAAGACATAGAGGGCTGGTCTGCCACGCTTGCCCTGGCGGCTGTCCTGACCAGAGGTATGTTCTGTCACCCGTAAACCTCGCTCGCCCAAATATGATGGACGTAGAAACAGAACAGGCAACGTGATCGAGAGGTCCAGACGTGCGACCTTATGGGTTCGATTAACAAATTATAAGTGATCAAAAAATATGATTTATCTAGTGGAATTATAATCAATTGACGAGATTGTCGCAAATGAGCGGTACAAATCCAGAAATCTTCTCCGTGACATTTATGGGAGGAACGCTTGGCCCGCCTGGTATGAACGTCTCATCACTTAAGATGCCAGATCCTATCGGACCGATCGTTTTGCCCAGCAGCTTGCCCACCTGGCGGTATACAAAACCCGCCGCGGCGAGCCGGGCGGGCTGAAGGGTAACGGCAGACTGATAGTGCTGAAGGTGCTACCTTCCGCCACCGCTGCCGGTCGAGCCTAGGCGTGAAGGCTGCCCCTCGTTGCCGGAAGCCGCTGAGTCGTCCGAAATTCCATCCTCGGCACGTCCAGTCGGTGAATAAGTAACGGCGCCCTCCTCGCCAGTCGAACCTGGCTGGTGGGTCACGACACCAGGCATGCCGCGGGGGCTGACCCCACCCGTACTCGCGGGCACATCCTGATACTGGGCGAAGGCAGGTATAGAGGGAACGGCCGCAACAGCAGCGACGAGTAAAATTTTAATCACTGTAATTCCAGACGATGGAGATGCGTCAGGAAAATCCTGGACCGTTTGACAACAGGCGCTGTACGCGATTGATCCCGCGACAGTTCAGCCATCACGGTATGGTGTTCGATGAAGATCGTACTTGCTACTTCGACTGTCCTGCCGTCGTGCGAACTTTGCAGCACCAATCCTGCTTCAGTCATGGTTTTCGGTGCTGGCGCAGCCATCGCGTGGCCTCCTCCAGCGTGGCGAAGATCGGCGCTGACACTCTGAAGAGACGTCCAAAGGCCGCCTCCACGAACCAGCCGTTGCCCATCTCGTGGTCGGGGGTATCAAGACGCACCAGCACCGCGATCAGCTGCCCGTTTGCCAGGACCAGACGCCCTTCCCGATCCGGACTGCCCGTGTCAACTAAGATCGGCTGCAGCACGAGCAACGTCTCAACGTTGTCGCGCGCATCCATGCCTAGCTTCCCCGTAGCTTGTTCAGCCACGGTTCGCTCCGGTGTACGCCCCAACGCGTGTTCTTGAGGTGGAGGTAGTTCGGCGTAAAGCCACAGAACGACTTGAGCTGCTCGACATCGTGGATCGTCAGAACCCGCCGTTTGATCGTGATTAGGCCGAGATCACGAAGCTCGCGAAGTGTACGGTGTACGTGAACGGCGGACAAGCCCATCGCATCGGCAAGCTCCACCTGCGTGAACGGAAAGGGGTAGCTGTCGTTCGTGACTTTTCCCACCGCATCGAGCCGAACCAACAGTTCGCAGAGGAGGTGAGCGATACGTCGCTCCGGGGTACGACCACCAAGGTTAACGAGCCACTCGCGCAGCACCGCCTCATCGACAAGGGCACACCACCAGAAGGCCCGCGTGATCTGCGGATGGGCCTCGGTGATCTCCTCGATCGCCCGACGCGGGATGTCGACGACATGGCACGCGGAGATCGTACCGATGTTGTGGTCCATCTGGTCGAGAATGAACACGTTGAGGTCGCAGAAGTCCCCTGGAACCATAAGCGCCATGATCTGGCGTTTACCGTCTGGCAGCATTTTGTAGCGGCAAGCGAGGCCGTCAAGGATCAGATGGACGTTTTCGGGTTCGTCGCCTTCTCGGACCAAATCGACCCGTGCATCGACCTGCCGGATGCGTGGCGCCAAGCCATCCAGGGCCCGGCGATCGTCATCCGATAGGTCCTCGAAGCCTTCCAGCTTCCGGGTCAGTACCTGCTGCATCACACCTCGGGAGGGTTCGACCGCAACGACCCTACGTCGGATTTCCGACATTTCAAATCGTCATTTGATGAGAAATTTGCGTAACGTCCGCGTTTTCCCTAGAAGCCGCGCATCGTTTGCAATCTTTCGGGCGCACACGGCTGAGGGTTCGTGCCCCCGCCCTTCTCGGGACGGCCCGTGACACAGCTTGGACAGGCCTCGTGCCGCAATCGTTTGCTCGCCGGACTACCACCATCCGACTTCGATCTGCTTCGGGGCCGGCTCGCCCCAAAAAAGCTCGCTGTGGGCGACGTGCTGATCCAGACGGATACCCCAATCACCAGTTTGTATTTTATTGAACGCGGCATCGTTTCGCTCGTCACACAAGCCCCCGATGGCGAACAGGCTGAGATTGGGCTCGTTGGCTGCGAGGGCCTCGTTGGCACTCCTCTCTTGCTTGGCGCCGATCAGGCCCCTTTTGATGGCCGGGTACAGAATGCAGGATCAGCCTGGGTCATGTCCGCCTCAAGTTTCCGCGAGATCCTGCCTCAATCCGCAGCTATAAATGAACGGTTACTTCGATATGTTCAAACCGTCACTGCGCAAACGGCCGGAACAGCGCTAGCCAACGCACGATACACGCTGGCAGCCCGCCTCGCCCGTTGGCTACTGATGTGCCACGATCGGGCTGAGGGTGACGACCTATCGACGACCCACCGCTTCCTTTCCTTGATGCTCGGTGTGAACCGCACTGGTGTCAGCGAGGCGATGGCCGTTCTGGAACGGGCTGGGGTCATCGCAACGAAGCGTGGCACCATCATCATCAAGGACCGCGAGCACCTGCTTGCTCAAGCGGGCGCCTGCTACGGAATGCCGGAAGCCGAGTACGATCGGCTTCTCGGGCCTACAACGTCGACCCCATCAGTATGATCGACATTTTCAAAAATCTAGGCCGGGCTACGCCAAGCGCTGCCGCAATCGACTAATCAAATGATGCAAAATACGCATGCCGCGCCCCTTTCGCGCTCGGTGGTCGGCTTCGACCTCCGGTTGTATGGCAAGCAATTCGCCTCTATTTGGAGACCGCATGTCAGCATACGCCAGGCCAAGAGTGCTGCCTGAAGGCGAGATTACATTCCGGGGACGCGGTCAGGGGGTCCTGACCGACTTCAAACTGCTACTCAGGGTGTGCCCGCACTGCTCACAGCGGAATGACAGGCGGGCGGCAGATATGGGCATCTGCCAGTGGTGCGCCTACGTGCCGTCGTTGCACGATGCGGAGCCCGCCGAGGCGGCCTGAAAACCAAAAAAGTAACACGCCAAAGCACGCAACGATTTTGCAGTGCAGCACGTTCGGCTGGTATGCCAAGCGTGACGCCGTACGAAATCACCATCCTCGCCGCTGGCATTCAGCGGACCTTGTTCGCACAAACCGAGCGGGAGGCGGCATTGATGGGCGAGTCGGTCCTTCGTCGATTTGAGGGCAAGTTGGGTCTGATCGGCTTCTGGATTGATGCTCCCGATAAGGCTGCCCTCAAGCGCCTTGGCGCCTACCTGAGCAGCGTACTCACCGAAATGATGGGGACGGGCGAAGTGGTGGCGTAGGCGGCCTACACGGCAGAGGGCGTGCTGGCCAAGCGCTCTGCGGCCGTCAGCTTCGCTTTATCGAGAGCTTCTCTCGGTTTATCTGTCACGCCTACGGGATCGAGCGCCACCAGGGCTTCAAGCGCGAGCTCCATTCGCGCTGGCATCGCGTCATTCATGACAAGCGGAAACGCTTCTACCAGCGCACGACGAACACCCACCTTAAATGGTGTTTGACGACCTGAGCTAGAAAAATTGGTCCAAAGGGGCCCAATCACAGTCATAGCTCCCCAAGCCAGCTGTATACTAAGCATTGCGCAGTTTAAGAAAATCTAATGACCTCTCTCAACCCCACTACGGCGCATGAATTTTCTACTTCGTCTACGATCTCAAATCGCTGACCATCTATCAATTTGCCTTCGCGAAGCCTTTCTGCAAGTAGATATCGCGCTGATGTGCGAGCTTCTTCTTTCACCGCTTCAGCGTTGGGCAGGTCTGACTCGTCTGGATCTTCGACGAGATCGTCGCCATTACGCAGATGAAGGTAGAAACGAGGCATCGAAGACCTCGATCTCTATCCGTCTGCTTTCAAGCGTCGTCAGCGAGCGGGTCTGCCTCATCGATCTGCTCACCCTGGTCATCACGAACCGGCGTCAGCTCGACAGGTGGAAACAGCTCAGCCAATCCCTGAGCTACGCCGTAGAGAACAGGATCGGAGTCCGGGCCGGACAGGGGTACGCAGTGATCCCGATGTCGCATTTTGCGCTCTGCTAATGGTCTCGAACAAGGCTGGCGCAGGCCCGTCAGTTTTAAGTTGAGACGGCTAATCATATCAAAAGATGGTTTCTGGGCGATTGGTTCCACCCCAGCTGCATTGAAAAATCATCATAACACACCCCCTGAGAATTGCTGCGGCGCACACCTGCAAGAGCGGCATTGGACCGGCTGTCATTGACTCACCAGACCTTTAACTCTCTGGGCACTCTGGTGTCGCCGGTGCCGACCTCGCCCGGATCATGGATCAGTCAGGGCACCGAGACCCGCGGACCGTCGTTGGCTACATCCGGCGGGCGAACGCATTCAAGGAGCACTCGGAGAGCGGGTTTTTGTGAGCACGATCGGCAGCACGATCTATCAACTTGTCGAGCGCGACGCTTAAGTCCAATCGTTCCGCTGACGATCAATAACAGCCATGATCGCGTTTAATGTACTGCCTAGTCGTATAGATGTTGCGCTCGGGTAAGATATATTACCTAGTGATACAGCTTTAAAAATTAGCTCCTCTTTGAAAACGTTATCAATGAGGATAGTTTCTATCTCCTGATATACAGGGTCAATGAATGCAACACCAAAGCCTTTCTTGTTCCGATGCGCTAAGCGGCATGTTCTAGGTACACGGCTAGTACCTATGGCCAAATCGAACTGATCCGGAACAATAGTATGCCGACTTGCGCTCACAAAGGCTCCAAAGGAGGAGATATCTGTGATATTGCAACGGATCGGGTTGCTGCCTAAAGGAATGAAAATCCGTGCAGATAGGTTGAACGATTCTCTTTCCACACGTCTGCGGCCAAGCATTTTATGCTTCCTTTGAGATATTTATTCTTTCTCTATTACACGGTACTATATGTTGGTCAAATTCTTCTAAATACAGAATATGCTCGAGAATCGCGAAAGTAATATATGTTATAAACATATGATGTATCTATATCTTAAAAATCCGATTTTTACAATAATACTTCAATGTATACCTCTACTGTTCCAGCAAGAACAGGACGCTCGATACTCACATTCACCTCGATCACGATTCGCAGCGTCTTCGCTGCAGCGATCGTGGACGGTCGTGCTGTCTGGCGGATGGGGCCGGTGCGATCTCATCTCGAACGGTCTGTACGGGGCGATCTGAAGTTCCTTGGACGTACCGCAGCGCCGGTCCAGGTCGCGTGAGCGGACGAGCGCTACGTCGCGAGGGGGGGGGATTGGCGCAACCGGGCGGATGGTCGGCGCAGACGATGCGCACTTGGCGCGTCTCCGCGTTCCAGGCCGGCACAACGCTACTGCGGCAAAGCGGGCCCAGTCAGGTGTCCGCTATGAGGTGCCTTCTCCGGTGCCAGTAAGGCGTGCCTTGATCCAGGCCTGCGCCTCACCGAGATCGGCGAAGATCGGCGCTCTGTAGTCGTAAGCGCGGCCGAAGCCCGCCTCCAGGAACCACTTGCCCCAGTTCTCGCCGTGCTGCTCGGACAACTGTACGAGCACCGCAGCCAGGAACCCATCGGCGAAGACGAGCTGGCCCTCTTGGTCGTCGCTTCTCGCGGCGACCTGCACCGGTTGGAGGCGGAAATTCATGCCGCAGCACGCTCCCCCAGATGCAGGTAGTTCGGCTTGAACTCGGCCAACGCCCTGAGGCGTGGAAGGTCGAGGATCGTCATTCGACGCTGCTGAAGTTCAATCAGTCCCTCACGGCGAAGTTCTTGCAGCGTGCGGTTGAGGTGCACGACCGACATGCCGGTGGTGTCGGCAAGGGCCGCCTGTGTGACCGGCATGTCGTAGCTGTCCCCGTCGGCGAGGCTCACTGCCTGCATCCGGACCTGAAGCTCGCAGAACAGGTGTGCAACCCGTTCCAGGGCCGAGCGGCAGCCGACGTTCACCAGCCACTCGCGCAGCGTCGCCTCGTCCACCAGTGTGCTCATTCGGAGCGCTCGGGCGAGCTGGGGATGATGCTCCATCACCTCGGCGATCACCTTCGGCGGGATGCAGACCACCTTGCTGGCCGACAGCGTGGTGATCGCGTGATCCATCGTGTCGAGCAATGCCACGTCGAGATCGCAGAGGTCACCCGGTACAAGGTAGGCCATGATCTGACGGGTCCCGTTTGCTCGCGCCTTGTGGCGGCAGGCCATGCCTTTCAGGATTAGGAACACGCCCTTGGGCGCCTCACCCTCGCGAACGAGATTGGTCTGCGACGGGACGACCCGCGATGAGGCGCTGATCCGCTCCAGTAGTGCTTTGTCCGCATCCGACAGGGACACGAAGCCTTCCAGCTTTCGCACGAGCGGATTACCCCGGCTTTCCGCAGCCTGGGCTGACTGGAACGATGGGGGTGCTTCGATGCTGACGGGGGCAGTCCGAGAGGGGGACAGCTCGTCCAGCAGCGCCACCACATCCTCCGGCAAAGCCGGCTTGGTGAGCCAAGGCGAACCGTGGAAGCCCACCGCGCGGGGCTCATCGGACTGGAAGCCGGAGTGGACCACGACAGGAACGCCCCGTTGGCGCAGCGCGTCACCCAGGGCGGTGCAGAAGCCGTCCCTGAGTTTGACGTCCACAACCGCGAGCGTGGGGCTCTCCTGTTCCAGGCCAGCTAGAGCCTCGGGGGTTGTCCCGAACGGCCCTAGGACGCGGTAGCCTGCCTGCTCCAGGGCATCGCTCATGTCCGCGCCGATCATGGCATCGGCCTCGGCAAGAAGCACGAGGGGCTGTTGATCTGTGAGGTTCACGTCTGCTCCAGGAGGGAACGACCGCCTGTCACCTGAAGGGCGCAAGCTCTACGCCTAAGTTAACAACATAAAGTGGATTGCGCGTAAACGACCAAAACTGCTCGGTACGCTATCGTTCATTGGGAATGTACGGTACCGCGCATAACTTCAGATGGCGCAATATCAGTCAATGGCATTGTAAATACCAAGTTCCTACACCATGCTCTAACCATCGCCTGCACGAGGTTCCGAGCGCAGACGGCTGAGAGACGGTGCGCTCTTGCTCCGAGATGGAGGCAAGAAGCCCATGGCTCAGGTCGAACAATCTGCCGTGCACAATCGCCTGCTGAAGGCCATGACAGCCACCGACTTCACCCAACTTCAGCCGCATCTGGAGCCGGTCGATTTGCAGTCCGGGCAGACTCTGACCAAGCCCAACGCCCGAACCGAGCACTTCCACTTCATGGAAACGGGGGTCGCCTCGATCACGTCCGAGAACGCGAATGGACGGGTGGAGGTCGGGATTATCGGCTGGGAGGGCCTGGTGGGCGCGACCCCCGTTCTTCTCGGATCGGACCGGGTCCCGTATGACCACTTCATTCAGGTGCCTGGTGCCGGCCTGCGCATCGACGCCACGGTCGTGAGCACGGCGGTGGATGAGAGCCCCGCCCTGCGCAAGCTGATGCTACGCTACATCCTGACGGAGATGATCCAGACGCGGCAGACAGCCTTCGTCAACGGCAGCCAGGAGATCGAGGCGCGCCTCGCCCGCTGGCTGCTGATGTGCCACGACCGCGTGGAGGGTGACGAGCTTCTACTCAAGCACGAGTTCCTGTCGATGATGCTGGGTGTCCGGCGGGCCGGTGTGAGCCTGGCCATGCAGCAGTTGGAAGGTACCGGCTGCATAAGAGCCAGGCGCGGTCGCATCACAGTGCTGGATCGCAAGCGTTTGGAGGAGATGGCGGAAGGCGGCTACGGCACACCAGAGGCCGAGTATGCCCGCCTGATCGAGGGGGCGTGAGATGCCCCGTTACTACCTCAACCTTCGTTACGGTCAGGGGCGCGACAAGCTTGCGACGGACCCAGAGGGGGATGAACTCGCCGATGACGAGGCGGCCCGCCAGCATGCGCTGCGAGCCGCCCGCGACCTGGTTGCCGGATCACGCTCGTTTGCCGTGCGTGATTGGTTCATCTGCTCCTTCGAGATCAAGGACGAAAATGCCCGGCACGTCATGACGGTACCGTTCAGCGACATCGTTCCTGACGAAGACGACGAGGATTAGGCCGGCTGTTCGCTCCCACAATCGGCGAGTTCACCGCCTACGATCGCACGAGGTACCAACTTTTGATGGGGATCTCGCTGCGAGGTCGTTCTACAGCGTGTCATGAGCAATGACCGCCCCCTCAAAGGCGATACCGATCTGATTGAGTGCACGCCGAGGACGGCAGCCACGTCGGCTACCTCAAGATCCTGCGGGACCGGACCGACCAGCGAATGGCGGCCGAGGCGCTGCAGCGCCAGACCGACCTGCTCCGGACCGTCACCGACCACGTCAGCGAGGCGGTGTTCCAGCTCGACCTCAATGGCACGGTCACCTTCGCCAACCGGACGGCGCACACGTTGCTGGGATGGGACGACGACACCCTGGTCGGACAGGACCTGCACGAGGCCGCCCACCACCACCATCCGGACGGACGCCCGTTCCCGTCATCCGAAAGCGGGTTCGTCGAGGCCATCCGCGAAGGGAAGACGCTTCGGCAACGCGACGCCACCTTCTTTCGGCGCGACGGCACACCCATCGAGGTGATCTGCTCGAACGCCCCCGTCCGTGAGGGCGGCAGAATCGTTGGTGCCGTGCTTACGGTCTCGGACGTCACTGGCCGTCGGCAGGACGAGCGCCGCCTGCGGGAGATGAACGCCGAATTGGAGATGCGGGTCGCCGAACGACAGGAGGCCGGGGCGCGCCAACGATTCCTGCTCGACCTGACCGATACGCTTCGCGAGCAGGGTGGCCCGCGCGGCCGGATGCAGGCGGCGGTGGACGCCCTCGGGCGCTACCTCGGGGTCAGCCGTGTCGGCTACGGCTTCGTCGAGGAGGACGGCATGTCCGTCGCCCTCGGCACCGAGTACGTCGATGGCGTGGCGACGCTGGCCGGCACCTACCCGCTCGACGCGTTCGGCCCCGGCAACATCGCCAACCTCAGGAAGGGGCGGACGTCGGTCTACGGGGACGTCGAGGCCGATCCGGACACGGCCGGCCTGGGGATGGGCGCCTTCGGCATCGCCGCCATCGTCGCCGTGCCCCAGGTCCACGAGGGAAGCCTTCGCTCGGTCGTTTACGTCAACCACCGCGAGCCGAGGATCTGGACGCCCGACGAGGTCTCGCTGGTCGGCGAGGTCTCGGCCCGGATCTGGGACGCGGTCGAGCGCATGCGCGCGCAGGGCGCGCTGCGGGCATTGAACGAGACGCTGGCGGCCCAGGTCGCCGAGCGCACGAAGGAGCGCGACCGGATCTGGCAGGTGAGCCAGGACATGCTCGGGGTCGCGGATGCCAACGGCGTCTGGGTTAGCATCAACCCGGCCTGGCAGCGCATCCTGGGTTGGGACTACCAGGACATCATCGGCAAGACCTCGGAGTGGCTCGAACACCCCGACGACCGGGAAAGGACCCGGGCCGAGGTCGCGCGGCTCGCCGCAGGCGGCCTGACGCTGGCCTTCGAGAACCGGTTCCGGGCTCGCAACGGCGGCTACCGCACGCTGTCCTGGACGGCCGTCCCGGTCGAGGGGCTGCTCTATTGCGTCTCCCGCGACGTCACCCTGGAGAAGGAGCGCGCCGCCAGCCTGCTCCAGGCCGAGGATGCGCTGCGGCAATCGCAGAAGCTTGAGGCCGTCGGTCAGCTGACCGGGGGCGTCGCGCACGACTTCAACAACCTGCTGACAGTGATCAAGTCGTCCACCGACCTGCTGAAGAGACCAAACCTCTCCGAGGACCGGCGCACCCGGTACATCGGCGCGATCTCCGACACGGTCGACCGGGCCGCCAAGCTCACGGGCCAGCTCCTGGCCTTCGCCCGCCGCCAGGCGTTGCGGCCAAAGGTGTTCGATGTCGGCTGGAGCGTGAGGGCCATCGGCGAGATGGTCGGAACGCTCACCGGCGCCCGAATCGAGGTGGCCATCCGCATCGGCGACGAGCCGTGCCACATCCGCGCCGATCCGAGCCAGTTCGACACGGCACTGGTGAACATGGCGGTCAACGCCCGCGACGCGATGGACGGCGAGGGTCGTCTAACCATCGCGGTCGAGGCGGTCGGCATCGTTCCGGCGATGCGCTCCCACCCGAAGCAGGTCGGGGATTATGTACGGATCGCGCTGACCGACACCGGCTCCGGCATTCCCCCCGATCAGCTAAACCGCATCTTCGAGCCGTTCTTCACGACCAAGGGGGTCGGCCAGGGCACCGGCCTCGGGCTTTCCCAGGTGTTCGGCTTCGCCAAGCAATCGGGCGGCGAGGTGGTGGTCGATAGCGAGGTGGGACATGGCACCACCTTCGCGCTCTACCTCCCCCGTACGGAAAGGGGTGCCGACACGGAGGAGGCGGCTGCATCGGTCGATGCCGTGGTCGACGGACGCGGCACCTGCGTGCTGGTGGTCGAGGACAACCGGGATGTCGGCACGTTCTCGACCCAGACCTTGCAGGAACTCGGTTACGGCACGCATTGGGTCACCAACGCCGACGAGGCTCTCACGACCCTGGCCGTGAGTCCGGGCGCCTACGACGTGGTTTTCTCGGACGTGGTGATGCCGGGCATGAACGGGGTGGAACTGGGGCGAGAGGTCCGGCGACTCTATCCCGGACTGCCGGTGGTGCTCACCAGCGGCTACAGCCACGTCCTCGCCCAGGAGAGCGATCACGGCTTCGAGCTCCTTCAGAAGCCCTACTCGGTCGAGGCCCTGTCGCGCATCCTCCGCCGGGCCGCCTCGAAGCGCCGCCGGAGTAAGGCGGCGGAATAGGACGGCGCCCGGTCCCGGACGCCCATCGACCCGTCGACTCCGACGGCGTCTCGTGGCGATCCTCCTTCAGCGCGGCGCGCCATCCCGAGGCGGGCCCAGGGGGGTTCGCTTCCGATCATGCGCACGCATGAGGGCACCGGTCCCGCCGCCGCTGCGTGGTAAGGCATCCGTCCGTGACGTCGTTTCAGCGAGCCTGCGGAAGGGTTCCGGGGCGTCCGGGAAGACGGGGCCGGAACAACGACGGCGCGACCTGGACGGTGTTTTGACGCGAACTCACGGGATGTCCTGGAAGTTGCGTAACGGTGCCTCGACGACACAACACACTCCTTCAGGTGGATAGGTCAGCGTGATCCGGCCGTCGACCGCGCCGACGAGGCCACGCTCGATCAGGCGGGAACCGAACCCCTTTCGCGACGGGGGCACCACCGGCGGCCCGCCGCGCTCGCGCCAGGATATCGTCAGGACCGGCCCGGGGGCTTCCTCGCGCAGCCTCCAGTCGATCTCGACGCGGCCCTCCAGGGTCGAGAGGGCGCCGTACTTAGCAGCGTTGGTGGCGAGCTCGTGCGTCATCAGCGCGAGGGCGAGCGCCGCCTTGCCGCCGATCTCGACCGAAGGGCCGCGGTAGCGCACGCGATCCGAGCCGTCGTCCTGGAGGCCGACGCCGCCGCGGATGACAGGTTCGATGGGGGTGTGCTCGGCGGCGCCGCCGAGAAGCAGGTCGTGCGCCTTGCCCAGGGTGATCAGCCGGTCGGCGAGGACCTCCTTGGCGACCTCGACGTCGGTGGCGCCGCGCAGGGTGTTCGAGGCGATGGCCTGAACCATCGCCAGGAGGTTCTTCATCCGGTGGCTGAGTTCGGCGCTCAGCAGGTCGCGTTGCTCCTCGACCCGCCTGCGCGCGTCGATGTCGGAGATGGCCGCGACCACCCCGTTGACGGTCCCGGCCGCGTCGCGCATCGGCGTGGCGACGACCTGCGACCAGACACGGCTGCCGTCCGGCCGTTCGAACTCGACCTCAAGCTCTGCGCGCTCCAGACCCTCGCGGATGACCCGGGCCACCGGGAACTCGGTCGGGACGACCCGGCGCCCGTCGGCGTGGTAGGCGACCCACTCGCCGTAGCTCTCGACGTCGCGGGATTCGATGGTCGGACGGCCGATCACCGTCTCCATGAAGGCGTTGCCGCCGATCACGCGCCCGGACGGCGCCTCGACGAACACGATGCCCACCGGTACGGTCGCCATGATCGAGCGCTGGCTCGCCTCGCTCGCCCTGAGCGCGTCCTCGGTGCGCTTGCGTGCCGTGATGTCGTTGAACAGCACCGCGACCTGGCGGGAGCCCGGCTCGCCGAAGGGATAGGCGTAGACTTCGAACCAGCGGTCGCCGAGGGCGTTCGCCATATGCTCGAACCGTTCCGGCGCGCCGCCGCGGGCGATGCGGTCGTAGATCTCGAACCAGTGCTCCTCGTGGCCCTCCGCCAAGTCGCGCATCCACTGGCCGAGGACGCCCTTGAGCCCCGATTGCCGCTCAAACGCCGGGTTCACCTCCAGGAAGCGGTAGTCGAGCGGACGCTCGGTCGCGTCGAGCTTGACCTCGATGACGCAGAAGCCCGCGTCGATGCTCTCGTACAGGTCGCGGTAGCGCATCTCGCTGGCGAGCAGCGCCTCCTCGGCCTTCCGGTTCGCGGTGACGTCGCGCGAGACCGCCAGCAGCTTGGTCACCGCGCCATCGCCGCCCCGGATCGGCGTGACCTGGACGTCCCACCACTTCCGGTTGCCCTTCATCGTGCAGGCCGGCCCGGTGAAGCGCCCGACGCCGCCCGCCGAGGCGGCTTCGACGGCCGTCCGGGCCTCGGCCTTGCCGGCCGCGTCCCAGAACCCGGTCCAGTCCGCCCCGGCGATGCCGTCGAAGTCGTCGACCTCCATGACCGTCTGGCCGCCCGCGCTCATGAATTCGAGGCGGGCGTCGAGATCGAGCACCTTGATGCAATCGGCGGAGGCATCGAGCACGCTCCGTAGGAATCCCTCGCTCTCCTGGAGCCGCGCGGCGGCGTCGCGCTGCTCGGTGCGGTCGCGCAGGATCTTGAGGAAGCCGATGGCCGTCCCCGCCTCGTCGCGCAGCGCCATCATCTCGCCGTTGGCCCAGAACCGGGTGCCGTCCTTGCGGATGTGCCAGCGCTCGTCGACGCCGCGCCCGTGGTCGAGCGCGGCCTGCATCTCCTTTTCGGCGATGCCGTTCGCCCGGTCCTCGGGGGTGAAGAACACGTCGGCCGGCCGCTCGACCATCTCCGCCGGCGACCACCCGAGGATGCGGGTGGCGCCCTCGTTCCAGTCGTCGACGCGCCCGTCGAGGCCCATGACGATGATCGCGTAGTCGATGGCGCTATTAAACACCGCCTCGTAGCGGTCCTCGGTGGCCTTGGCCCTGCGCCGGGCCTCGGCCTCGCCGACCCGGTAGAGCCCGGCGGCGACGGTGCCGGCGAACAGGCCCGCGACCTCGACGTCGCGTTGCGAGAAGGCGCCGGCCGTACTGGACTGGAGCTTCAGGACGCCGATGCCCTCGCCGTCGCGGGTGATCGGGACGACGACGCATGACCGCAACCCGAGGTCCTCGATCAGGTCGCGCTTGACGTCGGGGTCGTCGAGCACGTCCGACACCGCCCGTGCTTGCCCCGACAGCAGGCACGCCCCCGCGAGGCTGCCATCGAGCGGAAGGCGCAGGCCGGCATGGCGGGCGAGGTTCCCGGCCGCGCGCCGGTAGACGAGTTCGTCGCCCTCCCGCATCTCCACGACGCCGCCCTCGGCCTGTGGCAGCGCCCGCAGCGCCCCGGCCACCACCGCGTCGAGCACGTCGTCGAACCGCCCGCCCGATCCCGCGACGGCGGCCTGGGCGTCGAGCAGGGCCTCGTGCTGGGTCACCGCCGCGCGTTGGGCGGCGAGCAGGCCGTCGCGCTGGGCGAGCGACCGCCGCAGTTCCAGTTGCACCATGACCTGGCGGGCCAGGACCCGGAGGGCCTCGGCTTGGTCTGGGGTAAGGCCCTCGGGTCGCGGATCGACGTCGATCACGCACAGCGACCCGATGCAGGCACCGTCGGCGGCCTGCAACGGGGCGCCGGCATAGAACCGTATGAACGGGTCGCCGGTGACCAAGGGATTGTCCCGGGTGCGATGGTCCTCCCGCAGGTCGGGGACGACGAGGAGGTCGGATTGCCCGAGGGCGTGCGCGCAGACCGATTTGTCGAGCGTGGTCTCGCACGGTTCGAACCCGACGCGGGCCTTGAACCATTGCCGGTCGCCGGCGACCAGGCTCACGAGCGCCACGGGCGTGCCGCAGGCTTTCCGGGCCAAGTCGACGATGTCGTCGAAACCCTTCTCGGGCGGGGTGTCGAGGATGCCGTAGGCGTCGAGCGCCGCCAGCCTGGGCGGCAGGTGGACCTCGAACGGGATGGCTGTCGGTGTGGTCATCGACCAGCCTCCCGAAGCGCCGGGAGAAGGGCATCGGGCCGGGGCGGCGGCGGCGTCCCGGGCTCGGTCGCCTCGACGGCGACGATCCCGCCGTCCGGCGCGTACATCGCTCCGAGGACGGTGCGGAAGTGCCCGCGGACCCGGGCGTGGCAGTCGCAGCAGGCGGCCTCGGTCCGGGCCCGGTCGAGCATGTGGATGCGGCCGCGCCCGACATGGATCAGTCCCTGGTCCTGAAGCTTGGTCAGCACCGTGGTGACGTAGGTCCGACCGATGCCGAGCATCCCGGCGAGCACGACCTGGGTGATCGGCAGGGCGTCGGTGCCGACCCTGTCCTGAAGGCCGAGCAGCCAGCGCAGCACCCGCTGCTCGATGGGGTGGGCGGCGTTGCATGCCACCGATTGCAGGACCTGGGAAAGGAGACAGTCGGCGTAGCGCACGAACAGGTCGTTCAGCGTCGGCGAGGCGCGCTTGGCCTCGCGCAGCCTTTCCGCATCCATGCGCAGGACCGCGCCCTCGACTTGGATCACGCACCGGGTGAAGGCGGGCAGGTACCCGTGACTGACGACGCCGCCCATCGCGCCCTCGTGACCGACCGTCGCCGTCTCGACGGTACGGTCGCCGCCCATCGGCACCAGCAGGGTGGCGACGGTCCGGTCGAGGGGAAAGGTGACGTGCGAGACGTCCTCGCCGACGCGGAACAGCACGTCACCCCGGGCATGCTCCCGTCGGGCGAGATGCGGCGCGAGCAGGGCCACGTCGGGCGCCGCGAGCGCGGCGAGGAGCAGGTTGCCCGCGAACGGGTGACCGGGGTCGCTGGACATGGGAGGGGAAATCCGGCCGATAACGGATCGTCGGCGAGAATATCCATGCCACGGCCCTCCACCGCTCACAATCCTACATTTGTCGGACGATGCAGCACCTTGGCGAACCCCTGGGACAGTGAGGGATGGCTGTCACCGGAAATGGCCGGAACAAGGTGGCTCGCAGGTCATACGGGCGAGGTTTCAGGCGGACCCGTTCTCCTGCACCTCGCCGTCGGCGGCGATGCGGTCGGTGAGCTCCCTCAGTTCCCGACGCAGCTCGGCGAGGTCGCGATCCGCCAAACCGGTACGGCAGACGACGGACTGCTGGGCGGCCAAGAGCTTGCCCTTAAGATCGATCCCGACCTCGGTGAGGGCGACGAACACGACGCGTCGGTCGGCACCGCGGGCGCGCGTCGCGAAACCGGCGGCCTCCAGCCTGTCGACCAGCGGGGTGACGGCGTTGGAACCGAGCCGCAGGCGCTCGGCCAAGACATGGATCGGCGTCGTTCCGTCCTGCCAGAGCGCCAGCATGACGAGATATTGCGGGTAGGTCAGGCCGAGTTCGGCCAGCAGGGGGCGGTAGGCGCGCACCACCGCGTTGGTCGCGGCATAGAGCGCGAAGCAGAGTTGGTCGTCCAACCGCAGCCTGGACTTCCCGGACGCCATCGCTCAAATTCCATTCAGGTCCGGATGATCCACGCATGAACGAAGCTGTCAAGCGGCGGTAACCCGGACCGTAAGGCCGCCCGGCCCGGCGAGACCCGGATCAAGGGTCCGCCAACGAGGAGAAACGCCATGAGGTCGATCCTGACATCGGCCGTCGTTGTCGCGGTCCTGTCCGCCACGCCCGCGCTCGCCCTCGACGAGACCAAGACTGCGGCGGCGCCACCGGCCACCGTCCGCAAGACCATCGGCGGATTCTGCGGCATCGGCGACCGGCACCCGGCCGTCGAGACGTGCGTCCTGTCCAGGAAGGGCGGCAGGAAGGTCCGCACGTTGTCCCTGAAGGGCGGCGGCACCATCGTGGAGGAGCAGGTCGCCCGCGACGAGAAGACGACAGCTTACACCTACGCCCTCCGGGAGAGTCCGCTGCCCGTCGAGGGCTACGGGTCGACCCTCTCCCTGGCAACGGACGGCAAGGGCTCCAAGCTGATCTGGACGGGCAGCTTCAAGGCCAAGGGCGCGCCCGAGGCCAAGGCCGAGGAGATCGTCGGCGGCATCTGCGACGGTGGCTTCAAGGGTATCACCGACAAGGCCAGGTAACGGCACGTTCCCGCCCGCGGTGGATGCCGTCGCGGGCGGAAAAAAGCGATTGAGGAAGGAGCCCCCATGAGACATCTCGTACGAAGCCCGATCCTCGCGTTTGCGATCCTGCTCGCCGGCATCGCCTTCGGCGCCGCGGAGGACAGCCATGATGCGAAGGGAATGGTCGCCATTGAGGACGCCTCCGCCATCGTCTACGGCGCCGGTCCGGCGAACCTCCCCAAAGGCACGCAGCTGAGCAAGCTCGCAGGCGATCCGGCCAAGCCCGGTCCATTCGTGCTGCGCATCAGGCTCCCGGCCAATACCGTAATCGCGCCCCACACCCACTCACTGGCCGAGACGCTGACCATCCTGTCCGGCTCAATTTATCACCAGCACGGCGAGACCATCGACAAGGCGGCCGGCAAGAACCTGAAGGCCGGCGGCTTCGTCTACCTGCCGCAGGACATGCCGCACTCGCTCTGGACCACCGACGAGCCGGTCGAGCTGCAGGTTAACGGCTCCGGACCCTTCGGGCTCAACTACGTCAACCCGGCCGACGACCCGAGCCGCAAGGCCGAGTGAGGCAGTCGACCGCCGACACGCCCTCGACGGTCACGACCCCAACCAGGACTCCCGATGGCCTATCCCACCCTCACCGCCTTCTACGCCGGCCTGTTCGCGCTCATCTACGTCGGCCTCTCCGCATGGGTCGTGGCGAGCCGGGTCTCCTCCGATACGCTCCACGGGGACGGTGGCAACGAGGCAGTGGAGAAGCGCATCCGCACCCAGGGCAACTTCGGAGAGTACGTGCCGCTCGCCCTCCTCCTCGTTGCCCTGCTCGAAGCGGGCGGCGGCGGCCCGACGCTGGTGCGGACGCTCCTGATCGTCCTGCTTGTCGCCCGCGTCCTGCACCCCTTCGGAATGTTCGCCGCCAAGAACTCCCCGGTGCAGTTCGCCTGCCGCGGCGGCGGCATCCTCGCCACCCTCGGGGTCATCGCCGTCGCCGCGGTCTTCCTTCTGCTGCGTGCCGGCTAAGCGGCGTCCGAATCCCCGGACGCCGGGGTACGACCATGTCATGTGCACGGTCCGGCCCCGAACGAATTGTGCGATATTGTCCTACGAAGTAGCGTGTCGGGATGATCGGACGGAAAGCCGTCAGCGCCTCGCTGACCCCCGAGTTGCATGCCTTCCTGAACGAGCTCGTCGCGGCAGGCGGGTACGCCAATGCGAGCGAGGCGATGCGCGCGGACCTGGGGCTGCTCCGGCACGAGGAAGCGGCGCGCCGGATCCACGAGCCGTGCCGGTACTCCCGACGGCGGGGTCCCGGCATGGGACGGCGCGCCCTGGTACGGGACGGGCATGATGCCCGTGGGTGAGCGCGGAGCCGGTACACTTCCCTTCCTCGTGGGCGGAGGCGGGATGGGCGCGCGCATGCGTGCGCACGATTGGTCCGCTTCCCCTCTCGGAGAGCCCGGGACCTGGCCGCCGCCGCTGGGCGTGGTCGCCGGCCTGATGCTCGGGTCGGCGTTCCCCATGTTCGCGGCCTGGGGACCGGAGCTCGGGTTCCTGTACAACGACGCCTATTCCGCGATGCTGGGGGCGAGGCACCCCGACGCGCTCGGCAGGCCGTTCCGGGAGGTTTGGCCGGAGATCTGGGACGAGATCCTGCCTTTCATCGAACGGGCCATGAGCGGCGAGGCGACGTACCAGGAGGACCTGCCGCTGCGCATGGAGCGCAAGGGGTTCGCCGAGGACACTTCGTGGACGTTCTCCTACTCGCCGATCCGAGACGTGGACGGGACGGTGAGGGGGATGTTCTGTGCCTGCGTCGAGACGACGGAAGCGGTGCGTTCCAGGTCCGAGCTCGCCGACCTCAACGTCGACCTGGAACGGCAGGTCATGGACCGGTCGCGCGAGTTCAAGCACCTTTGGGACACGTCCCCCGACCTGTTGCTGGTCATCGATTTCCTGGGCGTGTTCCGCAAGGTCAATCCGGCCTGGACGACGTTGCTCGGCTACGCGCCCGAGGAACTGGTCGGTCGGCACGTGTCCGAATTCATCCTGCCCGAGGACGATGCCAGGACCAGGGATGCGTACGAGCTGGCGGCCGGCGGCGGCCTGCCCGTCATCGAGAACCGCTACCGCCACAAGGACGGCTCGATCCGCTGGCTGTCCTGGGTGGCCGCGCCCAACGATGGCGTGACGTACGCCACCGGTCGGGACGTGACCGCGAGGGTAGCGGCCCAGGAAGAGCTCGCCACCGCGCAGGACGCCCTGCGGCAGTCGCAGAAGCTGGAGGCGGTCGGGCAATTGACCGGGGGCGTGGCGCACGACTTCAACAACCTGCTCACCGTGATCAAGTCCTCGACCGATCTCCTGAAGCGCCCGGGGCTTCCGGAGGAAAGGCGTACCCGTTACGTCGGGGCCATCTCCGACACCGTCGAGCGTGCCGCCAAACTGACCGGGCAGCTCCTTGCCTTCGCACGACGGCAGGCGCTCAAGCCCGAGGTGTTCGCCGCCTGCGACAGCGTTCGCTCGCTCTCCGACATGATGGGCACCCTGACCGGGTCGCGCATCGAGATCGTGACGGACCTTCCCGAGACCACCTGCTTCGTGCATGCCGATCCGAGCCAGTTCGACACCGCGTTGGTCAACATGGCGGTCAACGCCCGCGACGCCATGGACGGCGAGGGCCGGCTCGTCGTCCGCGTGCGCGCCGTCGAGGGCATGCCCGCGATCCGGGCGCACGCGGCCGTCACGGGCGGGTTCGTCGCGGTGTCGATCAGCGACACCGGCACCGGAATCCCCGCGGACCGCCTGGAGCAGATCTTCGAGCCGTTCTTCACCACCAAGGGCGTCGGCCAGGGCACCGGCCTCGGCCTCAGCCAGGTGTTCGGCTTCGCCTAGCAGTCCGGAGGCGAGGTCACCGTCGAGAGCGAGGTCGGGCGCGGCACCACCTTCACGCTCTACCTTCCGCGCGTCGCCGAGGAGGCGAAGACGGCGGACGCGGGCGAGCCCGAGCCGCTGATGGACGGGCACGGCACCTGCGTGCTGGTGGTGGAGGACAACGCCGAGGTCGGGACGTTCGCCGTCCAAACCCTGTCCGACATGGGCTACGTCACCGTATTGGCCAACAACGCGGAAGAGGCGCTGGCCGAGCTCGCGCAGGACGCCGACCGGTTCGACGTCGTGTTCTCGGACGTGGTCATGCCAGGCATGAACGGCATCGACCTCGCGCACCGCATCCGCGAGGAGCACCATGACCTACCGGTGCTGCTGGCGTCCGGGTACAGCCACGTGCTGGCGCAAAACGGCACCTACGGCTTCGAACTCCTGCACAAGCCGTACTCGGTCGAGCAACTCTCGCGCCTGCTCCGCAAGGTGGCGACCTGGCAGCGCCGCAGGCGCATCCTGGATCGATAGGCTCGACCCGCGGTCATCGCGGCCGGGCCCGGCGTCGGTGGTGCGTTCCCCTGCATGATGGTCGTCCTCGCGACCGGACTAGCCAGACCCGTCACGAGGCGCGACGGACGCACGGGATGCCTCGATCATGGAACGGATGCGCGCGGCCATGGTGTCGACGGCGAAGGGCTTGGTGAGCACCGCCATCCCCGGCGCGAGATGTCCGTTGCCAAGCACGGAGTTCTCCGCGTACCCCGTGATGAACAGAACCCTGAGGTCCGGCCTCGACGTCCGTGCGGCATCGGCCATCTGGCGGCCGTTCATGCCGCCGGGAAGACCCACATCGGTGACGAGTAGGTCGATGCGGACGTCCGACTGCAGCACCTTGAGACCGGCCACGCTGTCGCTCGCCTCAATGGCGGTGTAGCCGAGGTCTTCGAGGATGTCGGTCACCAGCATGCGGACGGTGGGTTCGTCGTCCACGACCAGCACCGTCTCGCCCTGCTCGGAGCGGGGGAGCGTCGCCGTCGCTGTCCGTCCGTCCTCCCTGTCGATCTCGCCGTAGTGACGCGGCAGGTAGATCGACACGGTCGTGCCCCTGCCCACCTCGGAATAGATGCGGACCTGTCCGCCCGATTGCTGCGCGAACCCGTAGATCATGCTCAAGCCGAGGCCCGTGCCCGCGCCGAGCGGCTTCGTGGTGAAGAACGGCTCGAACACCCGCGCGATCACCTCGGGCGGCATGCCGGTCCCGGTGTCGGTGACGCTCAGTGCGAGATACTGGCCTTCCGGCATGTCCAGGTGACGCGCCGCCCGTTCGTCCAGCCACTTGTTCGCCGTCTCCACCGTGATGCGGCCACCGCTCGGCATCGCGTCGCGCGCATTGATGCACAGGTTCAGCAGGGCGTTCTCCAGCTGGGACGGATCGACCAGGGCCGGCCAGATCCCTGACGCACCGACGACCTCGATCAGGATTCCCGGTCCGACCGTGCGTTGGATCATCTCCTGCATGCCGGAGACGAGGCGGTTCACGTCGGTGGGTTTCGGGTCGAGGGTCTGGCGCCGGGAGAAGGCGAGGAGGCGGTGGGTCAGTGCGGCCGCCCGCTTCGAGGCACCCTGGGCCGCCGCCATGTAGCGCTCGACGTCGTTGAACCGCCCCTGCTGCATCCGGGTCTGCATCAGCTCAAGCGAGCCGGAGATGCCCGCGAGCAGGTTGTTGAAGTCGTGCGCCAAGCCACCCGTGAGCTGGCCGACCGCCTCCATCTTTTGGGATTGCCTCAGGGCTTCCTCGACGCGCTCGCGTTCGGCGGCCTCGGTCCGGAGGCGGTCGTTCACCTCGGCGAGATCGCGCAGGTGGAGACGTTGTTCGCTGAGGTCGGTCAGCACGCCGCAGAGGAGCGGGGTAATCTCCTCGCGGTGCAACTGACTCAGAGAGAGGTTGACCGGTCGTCCGTCGCCGCCGGTGCATCCCAACGTCAACTCGCCACGCACGACACCTTCGGAAGCACCACCCAGCAACCGCTCGAACGCGGCGATGTCGCCCGGGCGCAGGAACGACTGCAGGGGTATCCCGATCACCCGCTCCTGCGGAACGCCGAGCATCGCGGCGAGGCGCAGATTGCAATAGAGTACGGTGCCGTCGGCGCCGAGGGTGAAGGCGCCTTCCTGGATTTGCTCGATCAGGACCCGGTAGGGTCGGTCGGCGTCCTCCAGCGTGTAGACGAAGCGCTCTCCCGCCGGCCCCTCGACCACGACCGCATCGAAGTCGCCGCGGCGGATCGCGGAGACGGTCTCCTCCGCCTCCTCCAGCCGTGCTTCCGTGGCGCGCAGGCGGTCGCGGCATTCCGCGAGGTGCGCCACGAGGTCGTCGCGAGAAGCCTCAGCCGTCATCTTGTTTGGCGCCGATGCCAGAAGGGAGATCGAGGCCCCGTAGGACCCTGGCCTCGTCCGACAGATCGCCGACGAGGCGACGTTGGGGGAGCGGTTCCAGACGAAGCAGGGTTGGTGCAGCCACGACCTGATGCACCTCCGCGAGATGGGGCTGCTGGTAGATGTCGATGGTCTCGATATCGACGCGGCCCGCCAGCGGGCCGTCGCAGATCCGGCGAAGGTTCTCGATGGTCCGGCGGGACCGCGGGGTCATGCCGGCCACGAACAGGCGGAGGACGTAGCGTGCCTCCCCCGGCGACGGGACAGAAGCCTCGCCCGCACTCAAGCGGTCTTCGCTTTCGGTCGGATGTCGAGGCCGACCAGCACCTTCTCCGTGTTCGACAGGTCGCCGATGATCCGCTTGAGAGGCTCAGGCAGGCGGCGCACGAGGGTCGGGATGGCGAGGATCTGGTCCCCCGCGGCCAGTTGCGGATTCTTCATGAGGTCGATCACCTCGATGTCGTAGCGACCGGGCAGATGCTCCTCGCAGATGCGCTTCAGGTTCGCCATGGCAGCCATCGACTTCGCGGTGTGACCGGCGACGTACAGGCGCATGTGGTAGGGACCGCCGTCGATCTCCTCCCCGGTGGACGGATCCTCGGTCATTCCGCTGCGCTCCGTCGCTGGATGATCGCCCGGCGTTCCGTCGCCAGCAAGGTCTCGCGGCTCTCGTCTTCGCCGAGCAGGACCGTCTCCTCCTCCTCGGCGACCTCAAGGCTGGCCCGCAATTCGGCGATCTGCCGCTCGATGGCCTGACGCCGCCGGATCACCTCGCGCTTGCGACGCTCGCTCTCCTGGCCGCGGCGCAGGGCCTCGGCCTCCTCGCGGGCCTCCTGGACCACGCGGGCGGTCCCGGTCAGCACGCCGGCGGAGCCGACATAGGCGTCGAGGAGCCTTACGCCCGTCGCGGACATCTGGAACTCGCGGACCTGGTTCGAGTGGCTCATGCCGCGGGCCTTGATCACGTAGAGGGTACGCGTGCGTTCGCCGTTGGCCTCGACGTCGAGAAGCTTGATCCACGCGTCCATGAGAGAGGACAGGCCGAGGTCGCCGCGTTCGTCGAAGCCCCCGTCGGTGCGAAGGCTCGTGAACACCGCGGTGATGCCGCGGCCCTTGAACATGTCGACCATGCGCAGCAGCGTCGCCTGCAACTCGGTCGCCGGTCCGCGCAGGGCGGAGATGGGATCGATGATCACCACGCTCGGGTCGAAGCGCTCGATGTCGCGATGCATCCGCGCGAGATGGGTCTCCAGCCCGTACAGCGTCGGGCGCGCCGCCTCGAACCGCAGGAGGCCGCTCTCGACATGGCGCGTGAGGTCGAGACCCACGGAGCTCGCGTTCCGGCAGATCTGTGCGCCGCTCTCCTCGAACACGAACGACATCGCCCGTTCGCCGCGGGCGCAGGCGGCATCGACGATGTAGGAGCTGATCGTGGTCTTGCCCGTGCCGGCGACGCCCGAAATGAGCACGCTCGAACCCCGGAAGAATCCGCCGGGACCCATCATCGCGTCGAGTCCCTCGATGCCGGTCGGGACGATGTCGTCCGAGACGCCGTAATCGAGGTCCGCCGAGGTGACCGGCAGGACGCTGATGCCGTCCTCGTCGATGAGGAAGGGGTACTCGTTGGTACCGTGGGCTGAGCCGCGGTACTTGACGATGCGCAGGCGCCGGGTGGTGACCTGCTCCTCGACCCGATTGTCGAGCAGGATCACGCAGTCGGAGACATACTCCTCCAGACCCTGCCGGGTCAGGCCGCCATCGCCGCGCTCGCCGGTGATCACCGTGGTCAAGCCGCGATCCTTGAGCCAACCGAACAGGCGGCGCAGCTCCGCCCGCAGGATGGCGGCGTCGGACAGGCCGGCGAAGAGGGTCTCGATGGTGTCGAGCACGACGCGCTTGGCGCCGATGGTGTCGACGGCGTAACCGAGCCGGATGAAAAGGCCTTCGAGGTCGTACTCGCCGGTCTCCTCGATCTCGCTGCGCTCGACCCTGACATGATCGATGGCGAGCCTGCCCTCGGCGACCAAGCCGTCGAGGTCGTAACCAAGCGAGGCGACGTTGGCACCGAGGTCCTCGGCGCGTTCCTCGAAGCTCATGAACACACCGGGCTCGTCGAACTTCGTCGCACCGTTGACGAGGAAGGTCACCGCGAACAGCGTCTTGCCGCAGCCGGCGGAACCACAGACCAAGCTGGGCCGACCGACCGGCAGGCCGCCGAAGGTGACGTCGTCGAAACCGGAGATGCCGGTCGGCGCCTTGGCCAAAGTCTTTCCGGTGAGTGGTTCGGCCATCACACCTCATGTTCCTTCCCGAGCACCGCGCGCAATCCGGGGCTCTGCCCCGCCATCTCCTCGACGCGGCGTCGCAGGACGGTCTCGATGAAATTGGTCAGCGTCCGGTTATCGTGACGTGCGCAGTCCCGGACGTTCGCGAGCAGATCCGCGTCAATGCGGATCGCAAGGGGTTTCTTCACTCGCGTTTCCCCCGCCGCGACACCGATCACGCCTAGGGTCGCGCCCTGCGAAACGCAATACACATCGGTGTCACGTCGCCGACCGAAATCCCGGCCCAGCCGAATTGCCCCCGGGAACCCAGGACGCTCGGACGGGAGGTCGCCTTCGGTCGTTTGCCGCTGCCCGGTGGTGACCCTGCGGAGGATGCGCGACGGTCGCTCGGCCGAATAGGGCTTGCGCGACGCTGCCTTCGTGACCCGTCCGACGATCTCGTGACCGGGCATGCACGTGTAGACGGCGTCGCCCCAGTCGTTCTCGGCCTGGTGGATGTCGGAGTTGCAGACGCCGCAGTGCAGGACCTCGCTCGGCCCCGCCTCCTCATGCTCGAACCCCAGCGGCTTCAGCCCGGTGAAGGAATGCCTGGTGGCGTAACCCAGGCCCTTGTTCAAGCTTCGTTCCCTCGTGACAGTTCTTGGTCCCGTGGGGCAGGCGGGCCTCAGGCGTCGACGGCGCCGATCTGTTTGAGCATCGTCAGGTTGTCCATCAGCGCCCAGTGCTCGGCCAGCCTGCCGTCCGCGATGCGGAAGTAGTCCATCACCACGATGTCGACCGCCTTGCCGGTCGCCGGCACGCCCTGGAACTCTCCGGTGTGACGCCCTTGGAAGCGCAGACGGGCGAGCACGCGGTCCCCCTCGGCGATGACCTCGTCGATGGGCATCTCGATATCGGACAGGCCGCCATGCAGCTCCTCGCCGAGCTTGGCGACGCCGGCCGGCCCGCGGACCTCGAAGTCGAGGCCGGGGTCGTGCCGCACGAAGTCCGGCGCGATGAAGCGATCCCACCATGCCTGGTCCCGGTCGCGGAACGCGACGAAGTACGCCCGCACGAGATCCTTGTTCGATTCCGTCGACATCGTTTTCTCCCCGCCCATCGCCGCCTCAGCGCGCCTCGACCCTGATGCAGGTGAAGGCAACCGGCAGGGCCTTTCCGCCCTCTGCCTTCCGCGTGAACGAGGCGGCGTTGGCGGTGGTCGAGGCGATGGCGTGCTCGACGTCCGGGCTATCGACCAGCAGCACGTAGTCCTGACCGCTCTCCACGCCCTTGGTCGGGTCGAAGACGCGGATGGTGACGTTGTACGGCTTGAGCTCCGTCTTCATGATATCCCCTGCCTGGAGTTGCGTGGACCCGACGACGGCGTGCGCCGCCGGGACCGCGCCCGAGATGAGGCCGCGCATCGTCGTCTCCGTTCTCAGCGCCCGGCACCCGGCTCGTGGATCGGGCAGCCGTTGAAGCGCTCGCGGAACGCGGCCGAGTGCTTGTAGGGGGCATTGCGGGCGCGGTTGATGTTGCCGAGCGGCCGGTGGGCGGCGAGCCCGGTCCAGATCGAGAAGCGCATCTCCTCGTCGACCGCCTGCACGCGGGCCTCGTCCCAACTATCCTGGGGACGGGCGGTGATCAGGCCGACCCGCTGGAACGGCGCCTCGTCCTCTTTCCACTCGACGGTGGGGTCCTCGACGGGCTGGCGTTCGAGGTCGCGGCAGAGTTGCACCCGGAACTCCCAGACGCCCTCGATGGCCTCCATCTCGGACTGCACCGTCTCGCGGATCAAGTTCGGCCGGTCGGAGGCATCGATCTCGGTGCCGGTCAGCGCAGTCAGGCCCGGGGCGACGGGGGCGACCGAGAACTTCGCGATGTGGTCGCCGTACCGGAACGGCGTGACACTGTAGTAGGTCTCGCCGAGCGGATCGACGTTCGGCGCGCCACCGAGCGAGCCGATGGTCGGGCTTTCGATGCCCACCGCCGTCAGGGCCTTGTTGACGCCGCGCAGCACGGTGGAGGCAGCGACCTTCAGCCCCTCGACCCGGTCGGTCGTGCCGGCAAGCATCTTCAGGCTGCCCAGGAATTTCTCAGCGTTCGGCGCCTGGAAGACCTTGCCGTTGACCATGATGAAGTTCTGGGTGGTGCCCTCGGCATCGGGCAGGCGCTCGCCCTCGACGTCCAGGACCTTCAGGGCGAGGCCGCGCGGCAGCGAGACGGCGTCGGGAAGGATGTCGCCGGCGTTGGTCGACATCCGCATGTAGACCTTGTGCTCGCCGGGCTTGGCGAACAGCCCCTGCGCCAGTTCCGGCGGCAGGTTGGGGTCGATCCTGAGCACGCCTTCCAGAATGCCGTGCGCCTTGGCGTGGACGGAGCGGACGGCGTGTCCGGAATCATCCGCGACCGTTTGCAGGATCGTGTCGAAGGTCTCGTTCAGCCCCTCGATTGTCTTGGCTTCGTCAGGCTTCTCCACCTCGACGTCGGGGCTGTAGCGGACAGGGGCTTGCAAGGCTCAGGGCTCCGTTTTCTGGAATTCGGAAATGAACCTCCTTCGTCGTTCTCCGTTCCATCACGCGTGAACGAATTGCCGGAGACGTACCCGCTGATTGGGTTCGCCGAGCCGACGCCCGGCACACCGTGAACGGGTCCGATCCGGCCAGGAAACGGAGACAGACATGAGCCTGCAAGGACGGAAGATTGCCATCCTGATCGCCCCGCGTGGGACGGAAGAGCCGGAGTTCGTCCAACCGCGCGACGCGGTGACGAAGGCCGGGGCGAGCGTCACCGTGATCGGGCTGGAGGCCGGCGAGGCCGAGACGGTCAACAACGATCTGGACCCGGCTGGCCGCTACGCCGTCGACGCGACCATCGAGGTCGCCTCGGCCTCCGATTACGACGGGCTCGTCATCCCGGGTGGCTGCGTCGGCGCCGACAAGCTCCGGGCGAGCAAAGCGGTGGTCGCGTTCGTCCGGGACTTCTTCGCCCAGGGCAAGCCGGTCGGCGTGATCTGCCACGGGCCGTGGACGCTGGTGGAGGCGGACGTCGTGAAGGGGCGTACGCTCACCTCGTTCCCGACGCTTCAGACCGACATCCGGAACGCCGGCGGCACCTGGGTCGACCAGGAGGTCGTCACGGACAAGGGCCTCGTGACCAGCCGCAACCCGAAGGACCTGCCCGCCTTCTGCGCCAAGATCGTTGAGGAGTTTGCCGAGGGCCGCCATCCCGCACAGGCCCGCAGCGTCTGAGGGCGGTCTTTCCAGGGGTCGGTCGCACAATCCGCGGCCGACCCGCGTTGCCCCTCATCAATTACGCGAGGTGACCATGACCTACCTTCGATACGCCCCCGACATCGAGAGTCCCGCCGCGGGCGAGCAGGAGACCATCGACGGGATCATCAAGGGGATGACGCAGCAATCCGAGACGGTCGAGGCCCGCGAGCACCACGCGGTGCGCGCCAGCCACGCCAAGAGTTCGGCCTGCGTCACCGGTGAGTTGACGATTGCACCGGGCTTACCCGCCGAACTGGCACAAGGGCTCTTCGCCAACCCCGGCACCCACCCCGTCGCGGTGCGCTTCGCGCAGGGGCCGGGCGAGACCCTGGGCGACCGCGTCTCGACCCACCGCGGCATGTCCATCAAGGTGTTCGACGTCCCCGGCGAGAAGCTGCCCGGCCACGCCGTCGATACCCAGGATTTCGTGCTCGCGACGGGGACCACCTTTCCCTCGGGTACGGCGGCTGGCTTCCTGCAAGACGGCACGGTCATCGGCAAGTCGACCGGGCTGCCGGAAGGGGTCAAGAGCGCGGTCTCCTCGACCATGCGCAACCTCAACCGTGCCCTGCATGCCTTCGGCACGGAGAGCGCACTCGCCGACTTCTTCGGCCATCCCTACAGCCATCCCCTGGCCGACAGCTACTTCAGCCAGGCGCCGGTCCGCTACGGCGACTACGTCGCCAAGCTCGGGGCCGTGCCGTCGACGGAAAGCCAGCGCGCACTATCCGAATGGCGCCTCGACCCGCACCAGGACGAGGACGGCTTCCGCCACGCCACGGTCGCCTTCTTCCGGGACCACGAGGTGGTCTTCGAACTGAAGGCCCAGCTCTGGGCCGATGCCGAGCGGCAGCCCATCGAGGACGCCTCGGTGGACTGGCCGGTCTCGATCAGCCCCTACCGCACGGTGGCGACGCTGCGCCTGCCGCGTCAGGATGCCTACGCGCCGGACCGGGTACGGTACTTCGACGATGTGATGACCTTCCGGCCTGCCCACAGCCTCGCAGTGCACCGGCCGCTCGGTTCGGTGATGCGCGCGCGGCTCCAGGTCTACCGAGCCCTCAGCGCCTTCCGCCATCGCGAGAACGGCGTGGCGGAGGAGGATACCGCGAGCATCGACCGCATCCCGGCCTAGGACCGGCGTTTCGGGCACCGGCGTGCATAGTCCTGCCAAAGGAGGCTTCGCGTGAGCGAGCAACAGGTCGAGACCACACTCCTGAACGTGAACGTCGGCGTGGCGGGTCCGGCGGACGGCCCTGCCGTCCTCCTGCTCCACGGCTGGCCGGATGACGCCACGACCTGGGCGACCGTGGCGGGGGATCTGAACGAGGCGGGCTTCCGGACGGTTGCGCCGGAACTGAGGGGCTTCGGTCGTACGCGGTTCCGCTCGGTCGACACGCCGCGCACCGGCAACTCCGGCATCCTGGCCCACGACGCCATCGACCTGATGGATGCGATGGGCATCGCGACCTTCATGGTTGCCGGCCACGACTGGGGCTCGAACGCCGCCGAGGCCATGGCGGTCGGCTGGCCCGGGCGCGTGACCCGCATGGCGATGCTCTCGACCCCGTCGCGTCTCGGCGGCATGCCGACCCCGCCGTTCCCGCAGTGCCAGCGCCAATGGTACCACTGGTTCCAGGCGACCAGGCGCGGCCAGGACGCCGTGCGGGCCGATCCCAAGGGGTTCGGCCGCATCATGTGGGACAACTGGAGCCCGCCCGGCTGGTACGACGATGCGACGTTCGAGGCGGTCTCCGCGTCCTGGGTGAACCCGGACTTCGTCGACGTGACGTTGCACTCCTACCAGGCGCGTTGGCACGAGGCCGAACCGGACCCGCGCTCGGCCGAGCTTGAGGCGAAGGTGAAAGCGACGAAGTCCCTGTCGACGCCGACCCTCTTCATCCAAGGGGCGGTCGACGGCGTGAATCCACCGGAAGCCAGCAAGGACGTGCCCGCGAAGTTCTCAGGCCCCTTCGAATTCATCACCCTGGACGGGGTAGGCCACTTCGCCCCGCGAGAGGCTCCGGACACCGTCGCGGCGGCGCTCGTCCGGCACTTCCGGTCCACGGAAGGTAACGAGGGAGCACGGTGATGCGTGAGGTATGGGACGGCGCGGCGGTCGAGTGGGATTCGGCCGAGATCGAACCCGGCATGCGCCTGCACTACGGCGTAGCCGGCGAAGGCGAGCGTGTGATCGTGCTTGTCCACGGCTATCCCGAAACGACCTTCGCGTGGCGTCGTGTCGTGCCGCTGTTGGTCCGCGCCGGCTTTCGTGTCGTGGTGCCGGACTACCGCGGCGCCGGGGGCTCCTCGAAGCCGCCGGGAGGCTACGACAAGCACACGATGGCCGGTGACCTGCACGCGGTGCTCTACGGCCATCTCGGCCTGACGCAGCCGGTAACGATGATCGGGCACGACATCGGCATGATGGTCGCCTACGCCTTCGCCCGCCGCTACCCGAAGCTGACCGAACGGCTCGTCGTGATGGAGGCACCGCTGCCGGGCACCGATGCCTACCAAACGGCGTTGGGTGACACCGACAGGCTCTGGCACTTCCAGTTCCACCGCGCGCCGGACGTGCCCGAGTTGCTCACCGCCGGGCGCGAACAGCTTTACCTGGAGCGCTTCTACCAGGACCTCGCCTACGACACCGAGGCCATCGGCCCGGACGCAATACAGCGCTACGTGCGGGCCTTCTCGCGGCCGGGCGCCATGCGGGCCGGGTTCGAGCTCTACCGAGCCTTCCCGACCGACGACGCGCACAACAGGGCCGAGGTGAAGCGCGACGGGAAACTCACGATGCCGGTTCTTGCTCTGGCCGGCGTGCAAAGCGCGTTCGCACCGTTCACCGAGGCGATGATGCGGGAGGTCGCGAATGACGTGACGTTCCGGACGGTCGAGCGGGCGAACCACTGGATACCGGAGGAAAACGCCGAGGGTCTCTTCAGCGAGATCCTCGGCTTCGTCGGTCCGAAGTGACCGTACCGGGTTCGGCCAGGGTCAGTTCGCGGAGCCGGGCTTGGAGAAGGCGCGGTGCGCCGCCGCCACGAGCGGCTCGGGCAGCGCCTCCGCCACCGCGCTCATGACCTTGTTCTTCACCGTCGGTACGACCTTGTCCTTGCCGGCCTGGAGCGCATCGAAGGCTGCCTTCGCCACCACGGCGGGATCGTCCTTGCCTTCCATCGCGCCGGCCTTAGTGTCGAGCATCTCGGCGCGGTTGAAGAAGTTCGTGTCGGTCACCCCCGGCATCAGGATCGTCACGCCGACGCCGGTATCCTTGAGCTCGCTGCGCAGCGACTCGCCGAACCAGCGCAGGAACACCTTCGTCGAGCCGTAGATGGCCTCGAACGGGTCGGGCATGGACGCCTCGACCGAGGACGTGAACAGCAGCTTGCCGCTGCCGCGCGCGACCATGTCCTTCAGCACCAGCTTGGTCAGCTGGACGGTCCCGCGGACGTTCAGGTCGATCATCTTGAGTTCGCGCTGCAGATCGGTCTCGACGAACGGGCCGCCCAGGCCCACTCCGGCGTTCAGGCACAGCGCGTCGACGGGTCGGCCTGTGGACCGCACCTGCTCGAACAGGCTGTTCACGCCGTCCTCGCGCGAGAGGTCGGAGGCGTGGGTCAGCACCCTGGCGCCGCTGCCGGACAGGCGTTGCGCCGCCTCCGCGAGGTGCGCCTCGTCCTGGGCGGCGATGAGCACGTCGTGGCCGTTCTCCAAGAACTGCCGGGCGAGCTCGAAGCCGATGCCGTTCGAGCCGCCGGTCACGACGGCGAATGGACGGACGGTGTTGTCGGTCATGTTTGTCTCCGGTTCGCTCGCCCCAACCTTATGCGGTGATTTGGAGTTCCCCACCGGAGCGCGGCGGCGGCTCGCGCCAGGGGGACGCGGGCCGGGCTAACGGCGCATGCTGGAGGTGTCCGCGGCCGGGAGGGCCGGTACGCCCGACGAGGTCGGGACGGTAGGCGCGCTCCTCATGGGTTCCGACGGAGCCTTCGTCACCGGAAGCGACTTCCTGATGGATGGCGGTGTCACCGCCGCGTAGTGGTTCGGCGAGCTCGTGCCCGAACGCCGCATCGAGGATGCCCCGGCGTCCTGAGGATCACCCCGAGCCGGCGATAGGAACCGACATGCCCACGTCCACGGCCAGCGACTACTCCGGGCGCGATGCCGCCATCGCGATCAACACCTACACGACGGTGCTGCGCCGCCCCCGGGTTCCGCACGAGCTTTTCGCGACCTATTGGCGGGACGTGCACGGCCCCCTGTGCGCGCGCATTCCAGGCCTCGGCTGGTACGTGCAGCGGCATCTCGACCGCGAACGGGACGCGCACCTATGGCCGGTGGTCGAGGGCATCGGGCCATTCCCGGACTACGAGTTCGACGGGGGCGTCGAGATCGGGTTCAGCTCCGCCGCGGACCAGGCAGCCTTCGATGAGGCGTGCCCGATCCTGTTCGCGGACGAGCAGAACATGTTCGCCGCCACTGTCGCATATGCGCTCCCGCACGGGTCGACGACGTTCGTGGACCGCGGGGCCGAGGCGTCCCCCAACGGGGACGACGGCCTCGACCGGATCGAGCTCCACCTTGGCGCATCGCACGGGGACGCGGCGAGGTTCGGCGAGCGCATCGCCGGGTTGGCACGCGCCCTCGCGGCGGAGGGCCCGGTCCTGAAGGTGCGGCTCCACCTGCCGGAACCCTATGACAACGCCAAGCCCGCCCCGCCGGCGCCGAACGTGGACCACGCGGTGCCGGACGAACGTCGGCTGATCGCCGTCCTGGAGCTGGCGTTCGGCTCACCGCTGGAGCGGCGGACCTTCTACGCGTCCAATGCCTTCGAAGCCGCATCCTGATATTATTTAGAGCGATTGCTGCGTCAGTTGCCCGCTGAAAATCTGGTATGTTCCGCGCTGCATCCTTGCTAGCTCGGCAAGAACTTCCGGAGATCACGAACTGGGTTCAGAATGCCGACAAACGGACCTTCTGGGCTTCCGAGATGGGTCGGAAGCAGCCTCTCGTTGCGGGTATCAAGCGTCAGATTTCGACCACTAGCCGTCCCTCGCGGTCGTGAGACCGCGGTCCCCCGTGGATCTAGCGATGACATGTGACCATCACCACCAGGGACTGAGCGGAAACGTCGTGGCGGGGGCCGCACGCCTTCCACCGGGACTGCGGCTCGTCGTCGACCGTAGCCGGCGCCCGTGACGACGCGAACGCACCACGACGTTTATCGCACGGGCGCACGCAAAGCCGTTCGGTCGGCGGGATCGGCCACCACGCGAGGCCGGCCCGTCCCTCCAGACTGACCATGATGACCGCCTTCTCCGCGGGCTGATCCGAAACCCGGCCGGGACGTCCCTTCCGCCCCGGCCGGGCGGCGGTACCCAGGCACCTCGCCAAGCGAAAGACGCCTGAGCACCGATCCCGGCAGCGTGACACCGAGACCCTTCCCACAACTTGTGGCGTATCCCCGTTCGACCGCATCGGACTGAAAGATCCCGCGCGATCCGCAATTCCCTCGCAATCACGCGGCATTCGGTTACCCATCACTTCGACACGCCGCCGCGGTTCCCCGTTCCGGTGCATGGGCGGCTACTTCCTCGTCGCCTTCCCCCGGAGGCGGGGGCGCGTTCGGTGACGGACCTGACATGACCAAGCACCTCGTCGCCCGCGCCAACCTCCTCGTCTTCGCGGTGCTCCTCGGCATCCTCGCCCTGGTGGGAGGGGTGACCTGGGAAAGGCTCGGGGCCTCGCGCGAGGCAAGGGAGTGGTCGCAACACAGCTACCGCGTGCTCGCCGCGATGAAGGACCTCGCCATCGCCCTTCGCGACGCCGAGACCGGCCAGCGCGGATTCCTCCTCACCGGCAAGGACGACTACCTCACCCCCTACAACGAGGCCCGCGACCGCGTCGGCCTGCTGCAGGGCGAGCTCCAGAAACTCACCGCCGACAACCCGGCGCAGCAGACGCGCCTGCGCGATCTCTCGCCGGTGATCCAGCACAAGCTGGAGGAACTCGCGCAGACCGTCCACGCGCGCCGCGAGAACGGCCTCGACGCGGCGCTGCGCATCGTCAACACCGACGCCGGTCGCGCGTACACCAAGCAGGCCGAGGCGGGCCTGGAGGCCATGCTCGTCGAGGAGCAGGTCCTGCTGGACACGCGTCTGGCCCAGAACGACGCCCGGGCCGCCTGGGTGCGCGGCCTCGTGCTCGGCGGCGCCCTGCTCGCCGTCCTCATCCTGCTCGTCGCGGCCCGCCTCCTGAACCAGGCCTGGTCGCGCTCCCACAAGGTGGAGGCCGAGCAGCGCACCCTGGCCCTGCGGCTGCAAGTCTCCCTCGACAGCCTGAGCCAGGGCGTCGCCGTGTTCGGTCCCGACCGGGGGGTGACGAACTGGAACCACTGCTTCCAGGCGCTCCTCGACATCCCGAAGGCGATGCTGCGCCCCGGTACGCCCTACGCCGCCTTCGTCGAGCATACCGCCGAGGCCGGTCGCCCGGCGCTTGAGATGGAGGACCAGATCCGCCACGGTCGAAACGTCCCCGGCGAGCCGGTCGTCTACGAACGGGTCCGGGCCGACGAGCATCACCTTGAGCTGCGTCGCACGCCGATGCCGGACGGAGGCTTCGTGCTCACCGTGACCGACATGACCAAGCGCGCCCAGGCCGAGGGCGTCCTGCGCGAGGCGCAGAAGATGCAGGCCATCGGACAGTTGACCGGGGGAATCGCGCACGACTTCAACAACCTGCTTCAGGTCATCCTCGGCAACCTCGAATTCGTCCGCTCCAAGATCGGCGACGGGGACGCCAGGCTCCAGACCCGGATCGAGCGCGCGGCCTGGGCCGCCCAGCGCGGGGCGACGCTCACCGGCCAGCTCCTCGCCTTCGCCCGCAAGCAACCCCTGGCGCCCGCCGCCATCGACCTTGCCGCGACGATGCCGGACTTGGTCCCGCTTCTCAGGCGCACCCTGGGCGAGCACATCGAAGTGCGCTACGTCGAGAGCGCCGGCCTCTGGCCTGCGATGGCCGACCCGGCCCAGTTGGAGAGCGCGGTCCTGAACCTGGCCCTCAACGCCCGCGACGCCATGCCGGGCGGCGGTCGCCTCACCATCGAGATCGGCAACAAGGTCCTCGACGAACATTACGCCCGCGACCACGCCGAGGTGACGGCCGGCGACTACGCCATGCTGGCGGTGTCCGACACCGGCCACGGCATGACCCCCGATGTGATCAAGCGCGTGTTCGAGCCTTTTTTCACGACCAAGCCGGACGGCAAGGGGACGGGACTCGGGCTCGCGATGGTCTTCGGCTTCGTCAAGCAGTCGGGCGGCCACGTGAAGATTTACTCGGAGCCCGGGGAGGGCACGACGGTGAAGATCTACCTGCCGCGGGCGGTGGGCGCGGTCACGGTCGCGGGCCAGCGCTCGGCCGTCCCGGTCGAGTTGCCGCGCGGGAACGCCACCGTGCTGGTGGTGGAGGACGAGCCGGCCGTGCGCGAGATCGCCTGCGCGATCCTCTCCGATCTCGGCTACCGTATCCTTGAGGCCGCCGACGGCGATGAGGCGCTCCGCGTTTTCGGCGCCAATGCCGCCGGCATCGACCTTCTGCTCACCGACGTCGTCCTGCCCGGCAAGGTCCGGGGGCGGGAGCTCTCCGAACGGATCGTCGCGATCCGCCCCGACGTGAAGGTGCTTTACATGTCGGGCTACACCGAGAACTCCATCGTCCACCATGGCCGGCTCGACGACGGGGTGCGCCTCATCGGCAAGCCGTTCAAGCGCGAGCAGCTCGCGATCAAGGTCGCCGAGGCGCTCGGCCATGCAGTCCCGTCGGTCGCCGGGGATGGCAACGTGGTCTCACTGCGCCCGCGCAACGGTAGCTGACCGAGGCAGGCGGCCATAGGGTCAAGGTCACCGGTCCGGTTCGAGCATGATCGAGCCGTTGCATGACAGCCTTTGGGGGCAAGCCTTCACGGCCGACTCGAATTCATCGAGGGCGCGTTCGCCGGCCGAGCCGGCCCCCTTCCGACAAGGCATGCGATGTCGGCGAGACCTGGATCAAGGCGCCATCGTCGTCCGTCGAGTGCCGGCGGCAGCGCACGTGTTCCTCGCCGTACCCGGAGGGCGACGGGGGACGGGGGACGGGCCGTCCGGGCCTCAGGCGTCCTTCAGGGGATCATGGCCCCAGTTCATCAGCGATAGTCGCCAGGGCGAGTTCCTGACCTCGTCCTTGTCCTTCGGCCCACCCTGCTTGAGGTGCCGGTGCACGTAGCCGACCACCTTGCGCATGTGGCCATAGTCGTCGTCCGTGAGGTCGGCCTTCCTCTTGTGGAGCAACTCCACGATGCGCCGGCCCTCCTGGTGACCGGTCGCCTCGCCGCCGTCCTTCTTCTGGCCGACCGGCTCTCCTCGCCCGCGAGATGCTTCTCCAGCGCGGAAGCCGTCATGTTCACGACGTCCTTGAATTCCTTGTAGCTCGTCTCGTGATCGACGTTGGCCATGGGCCACTCCTGTTGCGCTATCCGGTTCGCGTCCGGGACGGACCCGCGATGCAGAGGTTTCACGGCCTCGCCGATGCGAGGTCATCCTGGGTGAACCTAGGACTTGGACTTGCCAGTGGTGGGTCCAAACGAGCCACGACTCCGGGTCGCTCTAGGTTGCCCGTATGCGGATCAAAGGGTCTACGGTCGGCGGCGACGTATCCTGGCGAATTGATCACCAGACCGCTTCCCACCTGCCCCTCTTCCTAGCAGCGTTCAAGAGGGAGCCGTACGTTCACCCGTAGACCGTCGGCTTCGAAATCGATGTCGACCTCGGCTTGCGTCTGCGCGACCAGGATCCTGTTGAGCAGCCGCGTGCCGAACCCCTCGCGGGTCGGCAGCATGGGCGGCGGCCCGTCGTGCTCATTCCAGACCCAGGCCAGGGACGGACCGTGCGTGCCATCCTCGACCGTCCACGTCACCGCCACCCGCCCGCCCGGATGCGCCAGTGCACCGTGTCGCAGCGCATTGGTGGTCAACTCGTGCAGGGCCATGCTGATCGGCACCGCCAGGTCCGAGGGAAGCCTCAGGGACGGCCCCTGCAACGCGATCCGACCGTTCTCGTTGTAGGGGTCGAGTTCGGCCCGGAGCAGCCCCTCGAAGGAGGCGACCTGTGCCTGGTCCTCGGTGATCAATGCGTGCGTCCGGGCGAGCGACACGATCCGTCCCGTGAAGGCTCGGGCAAACTCCGGCATCGTCACGGACGAGCGGATGGTCGCGTTCAGCACGGCCTGGACGGTCGCGAGGGTGTTTTTCACGCGGTGATGCAGCTCGCGCACCATCAGCGTCTGGCGATCCTCGAAGGCGCGCCGCTCGGTCACGTCGCGCTGGGCCGAGACCCAGTGCGTGATGTGCCCGCCTGCGTCGTGCACCGGCGTGATCAGCCATTCGACCATGTAGGTCGATCCGTCCTTGCGGTAGTTCAGCGCCTCGCCCTGGAATGCCTCCCCTATGGAAAGGGCCGCCCGCGTTTGGTCCAGGACGGTGCGTTCGGTCGCCGTTCCCTGCAGGAACCGTGGATTGCGCCCGACGACCTCCTGCGTCTCGTAACCAGTGAGACGCGTGAATGCGGGGTTCGCATAGACGATGCTCGGTCCGGGCTCGTCGAGATCGCCCGTGGTGATGAGGATTGCCTCCCCGGCCGCCTCGACGGCCGCCTTGAGGAGCCTCAGGTCGACGCCGTCCGGCTCCTTTTCGTCTCGACGCGACACCGGACCGTCTCCCCTGGGTACAACATGGCGCGGCGAGCTTGCGTCCAGGTGGCTGCGCCTTCGTAAAAACCCGTCGCTAGCACAACCGTGGACGGTCCCCGAGGGTGCCGTCACGGCGCTTGTGTCACGGGGGTAACCGCCACCGACATTCTGATGGCGTGCTTGATGGAGCGGAACCTCGGCGTCCGAAAGCAAATCGATGGGCCGGTCATCGGAGGCACGGCCACAAAGCCCAGAGCGGGACGCCCACGGCGAAGTCTCGGTTAAGTTCCGAAGCAATCGGAACACGGCGGTCACCGGGTAAGCCGTGACCTTTTCCGTGCCGTTTCTCGTGCCCTATCTGGGGAAGCCTGGTTCGGTGAAGGCTGTGCGCCCGCACCCAGGCGCCCGTGCGATCCGGTCGAGGCCTTCCGAATCGATCGGCTCGGCCCGCGTGATGCGCTCGACAGCGCGACATGGGCGAAATCCGCGAAGGTCTCCGTCCTCCATCGACGAAGGCCATGGCCCATGCGGGTCACCATCGTGACCGGCTCGATGGGCGGTACCCGTCGCGCACCCGACGTGTCCGGCGGCGTCGTGGCCAGCCGCTCGATGGTTTCCTTTGGCGATAGGTCGATCTCCTTCCGACGGAAGGAAGGTGGCCCAGGCTCCGCGTTCGAAGGAGCCCGAAGATCTTTCGCGCCAATCCATCGACCTCTATCCGGCGGCGTCGAATCCCGCCCTGCGATTGCCTCGGGCTACGCCGGCGTGCGCGCATCGGCGCATGCGTCCAGGCTTTCCACAGCCAATCCATTCGGGGACAAATCGGGGACAAATGCGTTTTTCACGCAGCCGAAAACCCTGTCAAAACAACAGGTTATGATGGGGGTTCGGTAGTGGCGGAGACGGAGGGATTCGAACGCTTGGGTAGGCTTGGGCGCGGATTGGAAGCGATATCTGGTTGCCTTTTACTTGTTCCACTGCATGCGCCCGCGGCTGCCATTAGGCCGTGCGTCGGCAAGTACGCCACGGGCGTCGACCTCGCCTCGGACAGCAAGGTCCCGCATCTGGTGCACATCGCCGCCTCGGCGATCATCCTCATGGACGCCGAGGCCGCGGGCACCCTGATCGACGACCGGTTCAAGATCGCCGGCTAAGAGGATGTCCTGCGCTAGGTCGCCGCCCTGAAGGCGGGGTGGGTCGCTGCAAAAGCGGCCTGACGGAATCCCCATCGCGCGAGGTTTGTCACGGCCCCCCCGAACGCGCGAGGTCTGTCACCGCCGCGCGCGGTTTGTCTCGGTCGGCATATTGTACCTTTTGACGTGGGGCCGACGGCGGACCCACGTGGGACTACCGCCAGTCCCACGCCCAGGCCCGCCCGTCCGGGGCGAAGCGCATGCCCCGGCACCCCGTGATCACGGTGCCGTCGTCGACGTAGCGGAACGCGTCGCTCGCGTAGGGGTCGAAACTGACCTCGCGCATGAGCCAAGGCACATGCTCGTGCGCCGGCACCCCCGTGGCCCAGGCGCACACCTCCCTCTGCCGCGTGCGCCGGATGCGCTCGATCGCGGAGAGCCTGACGACCAGCCGCACGTGCCCGAGCATCATCTCCGGCTCATGCAGGAGCACCCGGCCACCGATCCGCACCGACCACATCCGCTTGCGGGTGTGCCAGTAGACGTCGCACTCCCTCGGCATCAGAGCCCCCTCGGCAGCGCGATGGGCGCGACGCACAGGGTGACGGCCTCGGCCTCCAGCGCGAGGCTCAGGGCCGTGGCGGCGTCGAGGGATCCCTCCTCGACGAGAGCGATCAGGCGCGCGACGCGGAGGCCCATGGCGGAGGCGACGAGTCCGCACGTCCGGCGGGATGCCCAATATCCGCGGATGCGGTCGAGCACGATGGGGAGAGTGTCGGTCATGGCGCCCCTCCCTCAGTGCCGCGGCGCGAGATGATCGCGCGAGGAGATGACGGTCTCGACCAGCCTGCGGAGGGCGCGCACGCTGCCTCCCCGCCAGTGATGCCCCACGATGGCGAGCTCATCGCCCTCCAGGTCCGGCATCCAGGCCTCGTCCGACCCTCGCTCCGTCCGCAGGTCCGCCATGAGGGCCAGGGCCAAAGGCACGAGGTCCTCGGCCCGGGGATCCGGCATCGTCACGCGGAAGAATCGGTCCAGCAGCGCCGGGTGGACGCCGCGGACCGAGTTGGCGGTCGCCAGGAACGTCACGCCCGACAGGTCCGTCGCGCACTCCAGGTAGGGGTCGAGAAACGCGTTCGCCCCCTCGATCATCCCAAGCAGGCCGTCGGCCAGGCTGCCATTCGTCCTGCCCTCGCCCGCCTTCTCGACCTCGTCGAGGATGATGCAGACCGTGGCGGACTCCGCCCGGCGGATGGCCTGCAGCGGCACGCTCGCGCGCCCCGTCGACCACTGACGGCTGGTGCCCAGGAACGACGCGTCCGCGACGCCGGCGCATCCGTACACCGTGACGGCCAGGCCGAGGACTTCGGCCACCCGGCGCGCGAGCCTGGTCTTGCCAGACCCCGGGGATCCGACCAGCAGGATCGGCGGCAGCCGCACCCATGGGCGCCCGACGAGAGGCCCGAGGATGCGGTCGATCACCGATGCCGCATGGGGGAACTCGGACGTCAGGATCGACCTGGCGTCGGCGAGGTCCGGCACCGGCACGCATGGCAGGCGGACGCCGGCGATGGGGGACCATTCCGACCGCGGGGTGGATCCGGAGCCGGGCCGAGACCCGTCCTTCGCGCTCCCCGGCAGGTGCTGCACGCTCGCGAGCACGAGCAGGCTCCCGCCGATCCGGAGGTCCTCGATGGGCACGTCTTCGGGCTCGTCCGGATCCCAGCGCGTATCGTCCCTGACGCCGCCGAGGAGGCGCTCGCCCAAGGTCTCGCCGGCGTTGCGGGAGCGGTCCAGCGCCACCCAGAAACCGACGACCTCGGCCATGGCGGCGAGGTCGTCCCATGCCACCTGGCGTAGCTTCGCGCGGGCGATGCCGGGATCGAATGCGCCGCGGTCGATGAGCAGTGACAGGTATCTGAGCTCAGCCGCCGTCGTGAGCAGGAGCCTGCGTTCGGCGTCGTCCGTCACCGCGACGGCCTCGCTATCCGCCTCCGCGGACATCGTGACCGCCGATTCCCGGTCGCCGAGGAACGCGGCGCTCAGGCGGGCCCGCAGAGCGCAGTCCTGCATCGTGGCGCGGCGGTCCGGCGACAGGGCCCGGTCGACGCCGGCAACCTCGAACGCCGTCGCCAAGTTGACCGCGGCGGCGCGCATGTCCTTGTACTGTCCGACGGCTTTCAGGGCGCGCTTGACGAGCGTCGGATGGCCGCGGTCGCTCTGCTGCGCGAGGACCCAGGCCGTGAAATCCCCGGTCGCGATGTTCCACACCAGCGGCCAGCCGAGCATCAGCTGGCGTGACGTCGCGGGGATGAGCGTCTGCTGCGGGGGCGAGATGAGTTCGAGGCTGGCGAGCGCGGTCGCGCGCCGCCGCTGAAGGGCGTCGTCGGTCATGGAGAAGTCCCCGAAGGCCGCGTCCTAAACGCAAGCCGAGGCGACCTTCCTAGCAGGGACGGGTTAAGGACTTCTTCCCGCGGCGGCGTACGCCCTGGCCTTGGCGGCGGCGGCATCCTCCTGCACGTCGACGACCAGGCCGATCGCTTGCTTGGAGATCTCGTCGACGCGACGCGCCAGCAGATCTCGCCCCTCGGCCGACATGGGCCCCGGGCCGGCCTCGCCCACACCGTAGTCGGGGAGCATCTGATCCCACAGCGCCGCGACCGCGAGGAGCATGTGGCCCGTCGCCCTCGGGCACGGGGTGGCGATGGCGCGGCCGAGCATGGCCAGCAATGGCGCCGGCAGGCCGTGGGAGAGCACGCGGCCGCGCTGGACGCTGCGGACATTGAGCCCGCTCGCGGCAGCCAAGGGCCCGCTGTATTCGCTACCGAACAGGCGTTTCGCCACCCGCTCGACTTCCTCCTGCAGCGCCTCCGCGATGTCGGCCTGCCCGACGATGCGGCCGGCGACGATGGGCTGCCGGCCGTCGAAGGACAGCACCGGCAGCCCCGGGGGCGGCGCGCGCCCGGACAGGTCCGCGGTCGCACTCCCGCCGACGTACCCGACGGGCAGGCCGACGACGGCGGTGGTGGACGGCACTGGCCAGAGCGTGATGCGCATTTGGGATCCCTCTCAGGGGTTGGGGGCGGCGTGAAGATCCACGCTCAGGAAGCGGACCCGGGCGTCGTTGGCGGCGACCCAGATTTCGTATCGGGGCGCCCAGGGGCGCCCCGCGACCGTGATGGTGGTGAGCCGCATGGTCAGCGGCCCTTGTTCATGGCGTAGCGCTCGATGCGCAGGTCGCGGTCGAGATCGCGGAGCCTGTGCTCCATTTCGAGGACGCGCACGCGCTTGCGGTCCAGGGCGATGCCCAGGTCCTCCTGGCGCCGCCAGGAGGGGCCCTCGTCCGCGGCGGCCTCGCCGCTGGAGACGAAGCCGGCCTGTGCCTGGAGGAAGGAGCGGCGGGCGGTATCGACGCGCTCGCGCGCGACCAGGAGCGCGGCGCTCGTGGCGTCGATGTCCTTGATGATGGTCTCGATGGTCTGCATGGATTGAGCCCTGGTGGCACGCCCCGGAATTGGGGGTGCGCCCGCCCGCGGATGGGGCGGCGATGGGGTGAGCCCCAGGACTAGGCGGCTTCGCGCTCGGCGATGGTCTCCAGGATGTTGTCACGGACCGCGAGGTCGAGGGCCGTGCGGAGGGCGGCGTCCTCGTTGACGGCGAGATACCACTCGCTGCTGTCATCGCCGGCGACGTAGGCATCCACGTACTCGCGAGCGTCGGCGAGCGCGTCCTCGGCCTTCCAGGCGTCCCTGTCGTTGTCGTTCTCGTGCAACGCGGTGAGGACCTCTTCGAGGGCGCTGGCAAACGCCTCCTCATCGACCTGGAGGTCGTAGGTGGACTTCTGCGCATCGGTCCAGACCCAGGAGTAGCCGGGGCTGCTGGCGTCGCAGCCATGGGACTCGACGTGGCGATAGAGCCGCTCCGTGCACTCCGTGGCCTCGAACCCGTAGCGGTGGGCATGGGCGTGGGCGCGGTCCTCGTCGTCGTACGTGCCCACCGCCTCGCCGTCGTAGTTCACGACGAACATGCCGTCGTCCATCGGGGTGACGGTGGCGGGGCGGGTCTGACCCTGGGCATGCGCGTCGGCGATGGCCTGCTCGGCCGTGTGGCCGAGGCCGAAGATGCCGGTGCCGCTGTTGGCGGGCTCGGCGACGAAGTAGCGGACGGCGGTGGAGGTGGTGTCGATTTTGGAGGTCATGATCTGGCTCTCTGCTGTGCCACCGTCGCGAGCTATCCCGCTTCGGTAATGTCGTTGTAGCGCGACAATAGGCAGTTTGCAAGGGCCTGAAACGAGGAAAGCCCCGCCGGGGCGGGGCTTCCTGTGCCCGCTCGCAGGTAGCGGAGGTGGTGTGATCCACGGGTAGCCCGCACGCGAGGTGCGGATGTTCGCTAAGGACTACGCGACGGACCGGGAGCGGGTAGCCCGCACGCGGCGGTGCGGAGAGGGTGCGGAAGGCCAGGATTTCGTAGACGCAGGGTCTGCCCGCCCGCTTACGGGGCGGAGTGCGTCCACTGGCTTGAGTAGCCCGCTCACGGTGGAGCGGACACCCCCAAAGGTAGCACCAGCCCGCCCCCACGCAAGCGCGGCCGGGGCCCCGAGGTTAACGCGACCGCCTCGACGAATCGACGGTCGCAGGCAATCGTCGCCTCCGTGGTGCTCCCCGCCGCGGCCGCGGCCCGGGAGCCGGTCTTGCAGGGGGCCTTGTCCGGCATGAGGGGTCCGCGTGGCAGCGCGGGCCCCTTTCCTTTGGCGTTAACACCGGTGCGCGGCGCGGCTGGACGAATCCGGGGTGCGGGTCTTCGATCGCAAATGGCTCTGCATGATGCGCCCCGACGACGTGGGCGGTGCGGAGGTCCAACCGTCGAGCGGGATGGAGGCAGTCATGCTCTAGCGCATCCGACTTCCCAATCCCGGATCACCGGGAGGCTTTGGTTCAGAGGTCCCGTCCAGGTGGCGGGGCCCCTTCGGATTCCTGAGGGGGATAGAGATGATATCGCGTGGCGCTGATGGCCTCTTCGTCATGACGACCGAGATCGACGACCTGGCGGAGCGCATCGTGTGCTTGACGCCCGAGCAGGCCGAGGAACTGGAGCACACCGTCTCCAACCTGCGGGCGGAGCAGGCCCGCGTCAAGGAAGAGCGCATCGCCGGGCTCCGCGCCAAGGACGACTGGGAGTTGGCGGCCGAGATCTGCCAGATCGCCAAGCCCGATCCGGATGAGGTCCTCGGGATCCTGAAGGACGCGGGGTTCGTGCGCGGCGCCGACATGATGGACGTGCTGCGCGAGGCCTACCGCGCTGGGTTCAGCGACTCCGCCGAGGGCTGGAACTTCGAGAACCGAGGGGCGGAGGTCCTCACGCACCCCGTCTTCATGGACACGATGGAGCGTGTGATCGCTCGCATCGTGAAGGGTGCCTGATCCGTGGCGAAGAAGGACAGGTCCGCCATCGACGCCTGCGGCGCCGCGCTCGCGGTTGTGAACGACCGATTCCTGGTCGACCTCCGCGCGGCCGCCGGCGACCCCGCCCTGATAGCCAGGGCGCAGCGGCGGCACGACCTCGCTGCCCTCGTCGCGCTGCTGCGGTATCCGTATGGGCATGAGGAGTCCGACCGGTGCGAGGACGCGCTGCTGGACCGGATTCTTGGGATCGTGCGCCCGGCCGCGGAGGCGCCCCGCTACACGAGGGACCTGACGACCGCGAGGACGTTCGTGGCGGCCGCCCTGCCGGGGTTCTGGGTCTCCTCGGGCCTGTGCGACCTCACCGGGCACGCCAGCCTCGGCCCCGACTACAACGGCGCCCGGGGCGAGCGCCTGCACCGCGAGTGGCCGCTGGACGTCGAGGGATTCGTGGGGACATGGGACGAGGACCTCGCCCCCGGCGACGGCGTGCACCGCGAGTGCCGGGCCATCCTCACCTGCGCCTGCCGGGCGCTCGCCTACCAGCACGAGCGGCCGCCCCGCGCCCGCGCCGCTGACCTGCCGGCGGTCGTCAGCCCCTGCGCCTGAGAGGATCCCATGCAGCGCCGCACCGCCGATCTCCGCACCCGCCTGGACCGCCCCCGTCGGGACGGGTTCGACCTCTGGTTCCTGTTCGTCGGGCTCTTCGTCGCGACGGCCTTCGCCATCGGCATCGCCAGCCTCGTCACCCAGGCCTCGGACCCCTCATGGTCGCATGTGGGCGGCATCGCCGTCTGGACCGACCCCGCGACCGGCTGCCGGTACACGCAGTCCGAGGCTGGCATGCAGCCGCTCGTGGGCCCCGACGGTCGCCCCGACTGCCAGCGGCGGGCACCCTGATGGAGGCGCTGCTCGCACAGACGATGACCTGCTGCACGGCGGCATACGTGCATGCGTGGCACGGCCTGCTGACCTGGGCCCGGGCCGTCGATGAGATGATGGGGGGATCCCGTGGCTGAGAAGACCGTGACCGAGAAGATCGAGGATGCCCGGAAGGCTATCGCGCAGGCCGGCATGCTACTCACCCAGCACGCCGAGGGGCTCGCCATGCTGCAGATGGCAGCCATGACACCGGACCCGGCGTTGCTCACTGTCAGCCCGGGGCGTCCCGCCTACCTGCCGGACCGGGAACTCGGTCACTCCTACCGCAACGTCATCATGGCGACCGTCCGGTTCGCCGGCGAGTATGAGGCCTTCGATCAGATCGAGGAGTCCCGGTTTCCGTGCCGCGAGACGAAGGCCCTTCGTCGGGCCGTCGAGGAGTTTGTCGGTCCGGAGTGGGGAGCCCAGCCCCCGCACGCCTCCTGCCTCTCAGAGAGCGTCGAGGCCCGGTACGGCGTGAAGCCACGGCGGGTCGTCGCACAGGCCTGGCGGGACCACCTGGCGGCGCTGGCCATCCAAGCCCGGCCAAAGCTCAAGTGGGTCAAGGCAGGGGCGGCCTGACATGCGTTCCATCCCCGTCCGCATTACCTCGTTCGAGTCTGACGAGGCCGCCAACACCTGGTCCGTCACGTTCGACGTGATCGAGCCCGACCCCGGGGCGGCCGCCTACGCGCGCTGCGCCGAGGAATGCCGGGAGCGCGCCGCCGGCGAGCCCGAGTGCACCGACACCTGTCTGAGAGCGGACGCGGCGAGGAGGAAGGCGTGAGGGGGCCGCGCGAGTTCTGGTGGGCGTCCTACAAGGGCGAAGCACCGCAGGTGGTCGAGATCGGCCGCGTGGACGGCCAGATGGACTGGTGCTGCTTCACCGGCACGGACTGGAACCTGAGCGCCCCGCTCGACGACCTACGTCTGGTCGCGCCGGTGATCCCGCCCAGCATTGAGGGCGACGTCGCCGCCGTCACGGCCGAGCATCACCGGGATCTCGGCGTGGCCATGGCCACGGCCATGATGGCCTTCTTCCGGGCGTCCTTCGAAGGCGGCACGCCCCTCATCGCGCTGCGGGAATCCCACATGATCAGCGCCGACGTCCAAGTCGATGTCGAGCGCTGGTACGGCGCTTGGGACGCCAAGCACCGGGAGGGGATCGCCGCTATGCACCGGGCGATGGACCTGCTCCGCGAGGCGAAGGGCGAGGTGGCCGCCTAGCCCCGCCGGGCGCGACGGCGGGCCAGCGCGGCGTACCCGGCCGAGCCGGCGGCCCCGAGGGCGAGGAGCGCGACGGCGGTGGCGCCGAGGGCGTCCTGGAGGGTGAGCACGAACATGGAGGCCTCCGTTCCAGGAGGAAGACTCGCACCTCGCGGCCGGGCCGGCAACGAGGCGGACCGCGCAGGCCAACATGCAAAACGCAACCCGAAACGCGATCCGTGAATCGTTTTGCAGGTTCGGGTTGCCTCTGTGCGAATCGCCTCGCACCCGTACAATCCCAATCGAGCGCCTCTGGAGGGGCGCGCCTTCCGGTGTCCGGTGACGGACACGCCGGGTCCTAGGGCGTAGCCTGACGGCACTCCTCGCCACCAGCGAGGATGCCGCATGCCCATTTCCCAGGAAGCCATGGCCCGGTTCTGGGCCAAGGTCGACGTCCGCGGCCCCGACGATTGCTGGCCCTGGACGGCCGGGACCGACCGGGCCGGCTACGGCAAGCTCAAGGTCGACGGTCGCGACGTCGGTGCACACCGGATCTCCTGCGAGATCGCGGACGGTCCGATCCCCGCCGGCCTGTCCGTCCTGCATTCATGCGACAACCCGCCGTGCTGCAACCCAAGCCACCTGAAGCCCGGCACCGGCCGCCGGAACCTCGTCGAGGCGGTGGAGCGCGGACGCAGGCCGGAGAGCCTGAGGGGATCACATCCCCGGGCCAAGATCTCCGGTGAAGACGCAGCCGCGATCCGCTCGTCGAACCTGCCCGGCATCGTGCTCGCCAGGCAGTTCGGCGTGGCCAAGTCGACCATCACGTTCATCCGGCGCGGATCGTCGGAGGCCCTGAAGGAGCGCCGGCGAGCCCGTCGCGCCGAGGTGATGGCAGGGGCGTGATCTCGCCAAAACGATTGCTACGCGATTGCCACTGACGGATCCCAGCGCGGTCGCGGCGGCTGCTCTGCGCATCGGAACGGGGAAGGATCGAGGTCCGTCACCTGCCGCTTAGAAGGCGGCTGCTCTATCCAGCTGAGCTACGGAGTCAGGGGTGCCGACGACGGTATGAGCCATGGGTCCATCCTGCGGTCAACCCTGGGCGTCACCGGTTCGCAGGTCGCGCCGGAGCGAACGCGCCGTGCTGCGCCGCGGTCGTGTCGCGTCTTGCGCTCGACGCGAGCCCCGATGGTTTGCGTCAGACGCCGCGCGCGGCTTCGACCTTGGCCAGCTCGACGGCGGCGCGCAGCTCGATGTCGGCGATCAGGCCGTCGAGGCGGGGATCGCCGCAGGTCTCGGCGCGCTCGGAGAGGCGCCCGGCGATGACCAGCAGCTCTTGGGTGGCGACGCGGCCGGACAGGAGGGAGGCCTTCAGCCGGTCGAGCCCGTCGAGCAGGTCGTGACCGCGCCGCGCCGAACGGCGGCGGCGCTCGTGCGGGGTGTCCGGCTCGCCCTGCAGCATCAGCATCGCATCGAGGCCGGCGAGCGTGGTCGTCGCGCCCGTGCCGGCGGTGCGCTGGGCACCCGGCCCGGAGCCGACTTGGAAGCTCGGGCCGGACTCGGCCCTGCGCGTGCCTCCGACGGAGGTCGTCCCGAGAGGTCCCGGACGATTCTCGACACGCATCGCTTCGATCGCTCCCGACGGGCCGGAGGGGCCCGTGCCGAGTGTCGGTTCGACACGGTTAACGAGCGGTAAAAGCCCCGGCAGAAGCTGCCGGGTCGGCAGGGAACGCGCGGCTCACGATCGGTCCCGAAGGCGCCGCGTCCGAAGAGAGGCCAGCGTTTTCAGCGGGTTGCGCTTTTCGGCCGCCTGGCACGGCGCTGGCAGGAGAGTGCGGGTCCGCAACCCCGAAAAGCCCGGCATGCCCCAGCGCCACGCCCAGATCCGCGATCTCCTGCGCCTCGTCCTGGCGGCCGCCCTGCTCGTGCTCGGCGGCACGGCGGCGATGGCGCTGTCGCGGGTGAAGGACCTCGCGCAGATTGAGGGGGTCCGCGCCAACCAGCTCGTCGGCTACGGCATCGTCGTCGGCCTCAACGGCACCGGCGACACCCTGAACAACATCCCCTTCACCAAGCAGTCGCTGCAGGCGATGCTGGAGCGCCTCGGCGTCAACACCCGCGGCGCGACGATGCGCACGCAGAACCTCGCCGCGGTGATGGTGACGGCGAGCCTGCCGCCCTTCGCGGCGCAGGGCACCCGCATCGACGTGACCGTCTCGTCGCTCGGCGACGCGAAGTCGCTCCAGGGCGGCACCCTGCTGGTGACGCCGCTGCTCGGCGCCGACGGCGAGGTCTACGCGCTGGCGCAGGGCTCCGTCGCCATCGCCGGCTTCTCGGCGGAGGGCGATGCCGCCAAGATCACCCGCGGCGTGCCCACCAACGGGCGCATCGCCAACGGCGCCAACATCGAGCGCGAGATCGCGTTCAAGCTCACCGACGCCCGCTCGCTGCGGCTGTCGCTGCGCAACCCCGACTTCACCACCTCGAAGCGGATCGCCGCCGCGATCAACGACTTCATGGGCTCCGACACCGCCGAGCCGACCGACCCGGCCACGGTCACGATCCAGATCCCGGCCAAGTACAACGGCAACATGATCCGCCTGATCACCGAGATCGAGCAGCTCAAGGTCGAGCCGGACCAGACCGCCCGGGTGGTGGTCGACGAGCGCTCGGGGATCATCGTGATGGGCCGCGACGTGCGCGTCTCCACGGTGGCGATCGCCCAGGGCAACCTCACCGTCACGATCACCGAGCAGCCGCAGGTGAGCCAGCCGGCCCCGCTCTCGAACGGGCGCACCACGGTGGTGCCGCGCACCGGCGTGAAGGTCGACACCGGCGACGGTAACAAGCTCGCCCTGGTCAAGGAGGGCGTGACCCTGCGCGACCTCGTCGACGGCCTCAACGCCCTCGGCGTCGGCCCGCGCGACCTGATCTCGATCCTGCAGGCGATCAAGGCCGCGGGCGCGCTGCAGGCCGACATCGAGCTCATGTGATGCCCCCCTCCCCCAAGCTCCGGAGACACTAGACGATGCTACCGCTCGCAACCTTCGCGGTCTCCGCCGCCATCGGCGTCGGCAAGGCCATCACCGGCGCCGTGGCCGACACGACCTCGAAGACCGCTCAGGCCTCGACGGAGGCCGCCACGAAGAAGGCGCGCAAGACCGCGAACGACTTCGAGTCGATGTTCCTGGAATCGTCCCTCGACCGGCTGACCCAGTCGGAGGGGACCGACGGGCCCCTCGGCGAGAACGGCACCGGCGGCGGCGTCTACCGCTCGATGCTGACCAAGGAATATGCCGGCCAGATCATGAAGAGCGGCGGCGTCGGCATCGCCAACCAGGTGTTTTCCGAGATGATGAAGATGCAGGGCGGCGCCGGTGCCGGCGCGGGGGCGGCCCATGCCGCTTAATCCCGCCTTCCGCGTCTCCGACCGTGCCGGTGCCGACGCCCTCGTCGCCGAGGTGATGTCCACCATGCAGGCGCTGGAATCCGTGCTCGCCGCCGAGACCGGCCATGTCCGCGTCGGCCGCCTGCGCGAGGGTCTGGCCGAGGCGGAGGCCAAGGCGGCCCTGGCCGGCGCCTACCTTCAGGGGCTCGAGGTGGCCAAGGCCAACGCGGTCGCGCTGGCGCGCTTCGCGCCGGCGGGCGTCGAATTGCTGAAGGGCGCCCATCGTCGCTTCGCGCAGGCCGTCGAGGCCAACCAGGCGGTGCTCGGCACGGCGCGGACGGTCTCCGAGGGGCTGATCAAGTCGCTCGCCGCCGACCTCGGCCGCGCCAACACCCCGAGCGTCTACGGCCAGCCGTCGCGGGCGCCCTCCCCCTACGGCCGCGGCAACGCCAGCGGGCCGCTCTCGTTCTCACGCACGCTGTAGATCTCTCACGGCCGTCCGTTGCCGATCCGGACGAAGGTGCGGACCGGCCCGAGATCGGATTCGGTGCGGGTGTCGATCGCGAAGCGCCCCGCCGCCATCGGGGCGACGGCGACCTCGCGGCCGGCGCTCAGGTCGGCGCCGGCGCGGACGCGGCCCGACAGGCGCATGCAGGTCGCGCTGCCCGGTGCGCGCACGAAACCGCTGCCGTATCCCGGGCACGGCTGAGACGTCGCCTTGGGCGGCGCCTTCTCCCATTCGCGGGCCTCGCACGGCGACAGCCCGATCGCGGCGATCAGGATGACGCCGGCGATGCGATGCGATCGCCCGACGACGCCTTGCCCCGCCGCCGGCCTTCCCTGTTCACGCATCGCGGCCCCTGGGCGGTTCGATCGGCCCGCACGTCCCCCTGCCCGGCGCGTCGGGCCATGCGGGGGCGTGCGCGATCCGATGGCGGGCGGGTGCCCGCGCCATGCCGAAGCAGGATAGCCCGCCGGATCGACGACGATCAATCAGTCCCGCTGCGCCGGCGTCAGCTCATGTAGTTCACCAGCGACAGCTTCGAGAGCGACGAGGTGATCTGGTAGCTCGCCTGGAGCCGGTTCTGCATCTCCAGCAGCTTGGAGGCGACCTCCTCGATCGGCGCGCTCTCGACGCCGTCGACGGTGTTCTGCAGCGTCAGCCGCGTCGCCGCGTTCTGGGATTTCGCCGAGGTCAGGGTGCTGGCGGCCAGGCCGAAATCGACGGCGATCGATTCGAGGCTCGGATCGTCCGAGGCCTTGCCCAGGAGGGTGGAGGTCCGGCTCGTCAGGGCCGCGTACCGGCCTGTGACGGTGCTGCCGCTCGGATCGGCCATGCCGTCGACGGCGAGCGCGGCGAAGCCCGCGAGCGCCTTCTGGATCGGCACCTCGTTGGCGCGCGCGCCGACCGGGACGTCGAGATTGGCGCCGGCACGGACCGAGGCGGTGGCGCGCGGATCGGTGCTCGCGGCGTCGCCCTGGTACCAGATCACGGTGTCGGTCGAGGCGGCGTCCTTGTAGGTCGGCGTCGCGCCGGACGTATCGATGCGCTTCGGCGTCTGGCCGGAGGCGGTCGAGGCGGAGAAGAAGTCCTCCGCGGCGCGGGTGGTCGAGCTGGCCGAGAGCGGGCCGGCGGCGGCCGCCCCCAAAGCGGTGGTCAGCGCCGCCTTCATGTTGGCCGCGGTGGTTGCCGCGTCCGCGCCGATGGCGAAGGTGCCGGTCGTGGCCGTGGTGCCGCTCGCCGCCGCGGTGAGCGTCACGCTGGTCTTGGTGCCGTCGTGCAGCGCCAGCTCGATCGTGATGCTGTCGCCGACCTTGGGCTGGCCCGACAGGCCGATGTCGTAGGCCGCATAGGCGCCGCCGCCGAAGGTCGCGTTCAGGACCGGCGTGTTGCCGCTCTGGACGCTGGCGACGGTGCCGCCCTGCGTTGCGGCGAAAGCGTTCAGCCCGGCGGCGGCGGTCGCAGGCGATCCGAACAGGCCGAACGCGGTGGTCGAACCCGCCGGGACGGATGCGGACGCCGTGAGGTCGAAGGATTTCTGGCTGCCGTCGGCGAGATTGACCGTGACGCGGAAGCTCTCTCCGGCGACCGGCGCATGATCGAGCCCGGTCACCGTCGCGGGCGTGGCGGTGTTCGTCGCGGCGGCCGTGATCGCGCCGGTGGCGGTCGCCGAAACGAGGCGGAACCCGAAATTCGCGCGCGTCTCGCCGGTGGTGTCGGCTTGGTCCTCGGACAGCTGGAACGTGTTGCCGGCGCCGGTCGCGCCGAGCTGGAGCCGGCCGAGGCCGTCGGCTCCCAGGTCGGCCGCCTTCTGTTGCGCGACCAGGGTCGCGAGGCCGTCCTGCTTCGGCGTCGTCGTGCTGTCGCCGTTGAGGATGATGTCGGTCGACTTCACCGGCGCGGTGTCGGTGGTCCGGCCGCCGAACAGGTACTGGCCGGCCGAGCTCTGGCTCAGGGCGTCGATGGCGCCGTCGAGGTCGGCCCGGCCGAGCTGGGCGGTGACGGTGGTGCCGACGCCTTGCGGGTTCGTGGCGATGCCGCGGCGCAGGTCGCTCGTCAGCGTCGTGATCTGCTGCAGGCTGGTGGAGGCCAGCTGGACCCGCGTCTGCGCGGCGTCGATCCCGGCATCGTAGCCGTCGAGCGCGCTCAGCGTGGCGCGCGCCGTGAGGCTGCTGCTCCGCCCCGCGCCGAGGCCGCCATAGGTCTCCGCCGTGCGCCCGGTGGAGAGCTGCGTCGTCAGGGCGTCGAGCTGGCTCTTCATCGCGAGGAGCTGCGAGGTCGACCGTGTCGTCAGGTAGCTGCCGGCGGCGAAGGGGCTGATCGTCGTCATGGGCTGTCCCTCAGATCCGCAGGAGGGTGTCGAGCATGTCGCGGGCGGCGGTGAGCACCCGGGCGTTCGCGGCATAGGCGGTCTGCAGGGCGATGAGGTTCGACATCTCCTCGTCCACGCTGACGCCGGCCGACTTCGCGAACCGGCCCTGAGCGGTCGAGAGCGCGACGCTCTGGCCCGAATCGAGGCTGGATGCGTTGGCGGCCGCCGCTCCCTGCGCGGCGATGATGTCCTGCGCGAAGCTGGTCACGCTGGTCGCGTAGGGCGCGGCGACCCCGCCGATCCCGCTCGACGACGAGAAGGTCTGCTGCGCGGTGGTCAGCGCGTCGTAGGCGAACTGCGCCCGCGTGGCGCTCGACCCGGTGTTCGCCGGTCCCGGCGCCGTCAGCGCCGCGGTGTTGGCGCCGAGGGCCGGGTTGACGGTGATGCGCTGCGCGAAGCCGGTGAGCTGCGAGCCGGCATCGAACGACCCGGTGAACAGGCCCTTGCCCGATCCGTCGACGAACAGCGCGATCTGCGGGTAGGCGGTGGAGAAGTCGGTCGCGCTCGTCGGCGCGGTCTTCGTCGCCGTGGCGGCCACCACGCTGAGGCCGCCGCTGCCCGACACCGTGACGGTCGCGCCGCTGGCGGTCGCGGACAGCGCCGAGCCATAGCCGCCGCCGAGCTTGCCCAGCGCAAGCTGGACGCCGGTGAGGCCTTTTGTGATGTCGAAGGTCTGCGCTAGCGCTGTCCCGTCGTCGGTCAGGCTCGGGTCGACCGACGTCGAGTCGCCCTTCGACGCGATCAGGATGACGTTGCGCATCGACCCGTTCGCGGCCTTCACCGTGAGGGTCAGCGTGTTGCCGGGCTGCATCCCAGTGAGGTCGATCGCCGTGCCCGCCCCGCTGGCGGTGCTGGTCGTGCTGGTGTCGGTGAGCGCGCTCGCCATCCCGGAGGCGAGGTCGTCGAGCTGGCGCTGCACCTGCGGCAGCGTCGTGTCGCGCAGCTCGAGGTTGGCGGCGATCGATCCGGAGCGCAGCACGCCCGGCTCGCCGAGGTCGATCTTGCCGCCGCCGGGCGTCGTCGCCGTAATGGTGCCGACGCTGCGCTTCGATGGATCGGTCGAATAGGCCGCGTTGGGCCCGAGGGTGGTGCGGCCGTCGAAGCTGAGCGTCGCCGCCGTGCCGCCGGCGACGAGGTTCACGCCGGAGCTGGTCGAGATCGAGACGGTGCCGTCGCGCTGGTCGGCGGTCTGGATGTCGAGGTAGCCGGACAGCTCGGTGATCTTCTGGTCGCGCTGGTCCTGCAGGTCGGCCAGGGTGGAATCGTCCGTGGTCGATTGGATCTTCACGTTGAGGGTGGCGATGCCGCTCAGCAGCGTGCTGGCGCTGGCGGTCTGGGTGCCGAGGCTCGCCTCGATGCCGCTGCGCAGGGCCTGGACGCTCGTCGCGATGCCGTTGATGCTGCCGGCGAGGCCCGAGGCGGCGTTGAGCACCGTCGTGCGGGCGGCGGCCGAGGTCGGGTTCGCGGCCAAGGTCTGAAGCGAGCCGGTGAAGGTGTTGACCAAACCGTCGAGCGCGGTCGCGCTGCCCGGCGTGCCGAACAGCGTGTCGACCTGCCCCGCGATGTCGGCCCTGGTGCTGGTATAGGCGGAGCCGGCGGTCTCGAGGCGGAGCTGCTTCAGGGCGGCGGCGTCGAAGCTGCGCGTGATCGTCCCGGTCGACACGCCGGAATTGCCGACGCCGGACGAGATTGTGGTGATCGTCCGCTTGACGTAGCCGGCGGTGCTCGCGTTGGCGACGTTCTGCGAGACCAGACCGATGGCGGTCTGCGTCGCCTTGAGGCCGGCGGTGGCCGTCTGGAGGGCGTTCAGAGCCATGGCGCCGGAGGTCCTCTCTCACTGCCGCGTGCGGATGACATGACCTCAGCGGATGATGTTGAGCAGGTCCGACATCATCGTCTGCGCGGTCGACATCACCTTCGTGTTGGCCGAGTACGCCTGTTGGGTAACGATCATCTTTGAAAATTCGCTTGCAATGTCCGTGTTCGACGATTCGACGCTGGCGCCCACGATCGTGGACCCGTCGAGGCCCGCCAGCGGCACGCCTGAATCGAGCGTCTGCGCGTAGGTTCCGTTCGACAGCGGCTTGAGCCCGTCCGGATTGATGAAGCGCGCGATGCCGACCGAGGCGAGCTTCACCGAGGAGCCGTTCGAGAAGGCGCCCATGATGCTGCCGTCGGTCCCGACCGAGACGGAGTTCAGGGTTCCGGCTGCGTACCCGTCCTGCGTCAGGGCGTTCGTGGTCACCGCGCCGGACGCGGCGGCGTACTGGGTCAGCGTGGTCTTGTCGAAGGCGATGTTGATGCTGCCGAGATTGGTCCCGTTCACCGTCATGTCGGTGATCGTCGCGTCGCCGCCGGAGGGCTGGATCAGCTGTCCGCTGCTGTCGAAGGTAAAGCCGCTGCCCGCGTTGGTCCAGGCGCTCTTGGTTTGGTCGGCCGAGCTGTCGGCGGCGTAGAACAGGTTCCAGATCGCCGGCTGGGCCGCGGTCGCCGGCGTCGTGGTCGCATCCGCGAGTTTGGCGTCCTGGATCTTCGCCCAGCGGGTGGTGACCTGAACCGGTGCGCCGGTCGTGGTGTAGCCGGTCAGCGACGGGCCGGCGATGCTGCTGTTGACGAACGCGGGAGCGTTTCCGGCGCTGACCTGCTTGTTCGCCGTGGCGGTGCCGTCGGTCGCGGTGACGAGCGCGCTGGTGTCCGGGAGCCCGTTGGCGTCCTCCGGCGTGTAGAGCGCGGATCCGCCGGCCTTGGACGCGTTGGTCGTGGCCGGCGTCGCCGGCAGGTTCGCGCCGTAGGTGATCGTGGTGGTCGGCTTCGCCGCCAGTGTCTGGTTGGCGATCTTGATCGGGCCGGAACTCGAGACCTGGCCCGTCACCGCATCGTAGTTCTGGCCCTGCAGGTAGCTCCCGGCGCCGTTGACGAGGAAGCCGTCCTTGTCCGGGGCGAAGTCGCCGCGCCGGGTATAGACCGGCGTGCCGGAGAAGGCGGCCTGCCCGTTGGCGTCCCCGGTCTTGGCCTGGACGGTGAAGAACCCGTCGCCGTTGACCGCCATGTTGGTCGCGACGGTCGACGAGGCGATGTTGCCCTGGAGGCTGTTGGTCAGCTGCGACTGGGCCAGCACCGTGCCGGCGACCTCATGCTTCGGCGTCTGCTCGGCGAGCAGGTCGACGAAGCTCGTTTCGATGCGCTTGTACCCGGTGGTCTGCGAGTTCGCGATGTTCCCGGAGATGTTGTCGATGGCGTAGGACTGGGCCTTCAGGCCCGAGACCGCCGTCTGCAACGCGGTGAAGATGTCCATGGCGCGCCGTCTTTCCCGGGTCGGCGACGCGCATGTGGCGGTCGCCTGATCGGGAATCGGCGCGCAACCGCCGTGCCAGGCCCAAGCCTTTGATATCGTTGAGGCGCTGTCGCCGAACCCGGCAGAAACCCGCCGTTCCGGTCCGGCGACCCGGCAGCTTCTGCCGGCAACGGCAGCGTTTACCGGCCCTTATCGTTGGCGCGGTAGAACCCGACGTCGTCCGCGGGACTCGGGACCCACATGCGTGCCAAGCGAACGAGCCTCGTCCACCTGATCTACTTCTCGCGCCTGACCCTGTCGTCGGACGTGCAGGTCCGCACCGGCCAGGTCGGCGAGATCACCCGGCACGCGCAGAAGAAGAACGAGTTCTCGGTGATCACCAGCTTCCTGCTGGTGGAGCAGAACTTCGCCGCGCAGGTGATCGAGGGCGAGCGCACCTCGGTGCACGAGACCTTCAACCGCATCTTCGCCGACGACCGCCACCGCGACGTGCAGATCTGCGAATGGCGCGAGATCACCAAGCGCGAGTTCGTCAATTCCTGCCGCAGCAGCATCCGCTCGTCGACGACCGACCCGCACTTCGCCAAGGCGAACCTGCTGCCGATGTTCCAGCGCGGCACGCCCAAGGCGAGCTCGATCCACGCGCTGGCGCTCGCGCTTCAGGCCGAGGAGATGTCCAAGCAGGGCATCGACCACCTCTTCATCTAAGGCGGGTCATTTCATTCCGGTGCAATCTCCGGGATGGAAGAGAGCAGTTTTTTCATCCCTTTCACCCAATCTCGCGATCGGACCTTGAACCCACGGCCCGCTCCATGCCGCAGACGATGTCATGACCGAGACGCCACCGATCCTCATCATTGACGACCAGGAAAAGCTCCTCCGCCTCATCGTGATGCTGATGAATCGCATCGGCTTCCCGGATGTCGAGGGCGTGACCGACGGCGTCGTGGCGCTGGAGCGGCTGCGCGAGCGGAAATACGCCCTCGTCATCTCCGACCTCGACATGGAGCCGATGGACGGCATCAGCCTGCTGCGCGAGATCCGCGCCGACGACGCGCTGATGAACACACCCTTCATCCTGACCGAGACGTCGTTCAACTTCGAGGACATCAACGTCGCCCACCAGGCCGGGGCCGACGCCTTCATCCTCAAGCCGTTCGACATGGCGGTGCTGAAGACCAAGCTGAAGCAGGTCCTCAACCGCAAGCCGCGCAAGCGCGAGGCGCCGATGGCCTCGGAATCGACGCTCAGCGTCGATTTCCCGATGCTGGGCAAGTACTGATCCCGCGCCGGCGGCCGATCCGCGCCGGCGCTCAGGCCTGGCGCTTCTGGTAGTCCTTGATGTCGGTGAAGCGCACCGCCGGGTAGCGCTCCTCCTCGTAGCGCAGCGAGAAGGCGGTGGTCGCCATGAACACCGGGGCGCCGTCGAGGTCCTTCGCCATGGCCGAGCCGTGCGAATCGATGAACTTGTCGAGCTCGGCCTCCGAATCCGACGCGACCCAGCGGCAGACCGAGAAGCGCGTCGCGTCGTAGTCGATCGGCAGGCCGTACTCGCCCTGGAGCCGCTCCTTCAGCACGTCGAGCTGCAGCGCGCCGACCACGCCGACGATTGCGCCCGAGCCGTCCTGCGGCACGAAGACCTGGACGACGCCCTCCTCGCCCATCTGCTGCAACGCCTCGCGCAGCTTCTTCGCCTTCATCGCGTCGGTGAGCTTGATCCGGCGCAGCAATTCGGGGGCGAAGCTCGGCACGCCGCGGAAGACGATGTCCTCGCCCTCGGTCAGCGTGTCGCCGATGCGCAACGTGCCGTGGTTCGGGATGCCGACCACATCGCCGGCGAAGGCCTCGTCGGCGATGGCGCGGTCCTGCGCGAAGAAGAATTGCGGGGCCGAGAGCGACATCGGCTTGCCGGTGCGCACGAGCTTCGCCTTCATCCCGCGCCGGAGTTGGCCGGAGCAGACCCGCATGAAGGCGATGCGGTCGCGGTGGTTCGGATCCATGTTCGCCTGGATCTTGAAGACGAAGCCGGTCATCTTCGGCTCGGTCGGGGCGACGGTACGCTTGTCGCAATCCTGCCCGCGCGGCGGCGGCGCGAAGCGGGCGAGCCCGTCGATGAGGTCGCGCACGCCGAAATTGCGCAGGGCCGAGCCGAAGAAGACGGGCGAGAGATGGCCCTCGCGGAACGCCTCGAGATCGAAGGCCTTCAGCCCGCCCTCGGCGAGCTCGACCTCCTCGCGCCAGGCATCGGCCTCGCCGTTCTCGGTGAGCAGCCGGTCGAACAGCGGATCGGCGAAGCCGGCGACCGCTTCCGTCCCGGCGTCGTCGGCCGCGTCGAAGCGGCGGACCCGGTTGCCGCCGAGCTCGTAGGTGCCGGCGAAGTTGCGGCCGCGGCCGATCGGCCAGGTGATCGGCGCGACGTCGAGCGCCAGCGTCTTCTCGATCTCGTCGAGCAGCTCGAAGGGCTCGCGCGCCTCGCGGTCGAGCTTGTTCACGAAGGTGACGATCGGGATGTCCCGCAGCCGGCACACCTCGAACAGTTTTCGCGTCCGCGCCTCGATGCCTTTTGCGGCGTCGATGACCATCACCGCGGAATCGACCGCCGTGAGGGTGCGATAGGTGTCCTCGGAAAAATCCTCGTGGCCCGGCGTGTCGAGCAAGTTGAAGACGCAGTCGCCGTACTCGAAGGTCATCACCGAGGTGACGACCGAGATGCCGCGCTCCTTCTCGATGCCCATCCAGTCCGAGCGGGTCGAGACGCGGTTGCGCTTGGCCTTGACCTCGCCCGCGAGCTGGATCGCGCCGCCGAACAGCAGCAGCTTCTCCGTCAGCGTGGTCTTGCCGGCATCCGGGTGCGAGATGATCGCGAAGGTGCGCCGCCGCGCCACCGGATCGGCGGGCGGCCTCGCCTCGGTCTTGGTCTGCGGCTGCATCAGCATCGTCAAAACGGCTCTCGGACCCGCATCCGGGGTCGGTGTCGTGGAGTTTCGGGCGGGCCTGCACACCCTTCGAACGGGGCGACCGACCTTTGCGCCCTCCTCTAGGCGCCCGGCCGCCGCTTGGCAAAGACGGGCGGGCGAAGCGACCGGCTCAGCCGCGGCCGATGAACGGCATCGCTGTGGCGGTCAGCGTCATGAACTGGACGTTGGCCGAAAGCGGCAACCCGGCCATGTAGAGAACGGCCTCGGCGACGTGCCGCGCATCCATCACCGGCTCCTGCCGGATCGACCCGTCGGCCTGCCGGACGCCGGCGGCGAACCCGTCGGTCATCTCGGTGGCGGCGTTGCCGATGTCGATCTGGCCGCAGGCGATGTCGTAGGGCCGCCCGTCGAGCGAGGTCGCGCGCGTCAGCCCGGTGACCGCGTGCTTGGTGGCCGCGTAGGGCGCCGAGTGCGGCCGCGGCACGTGGGCCGAGACGGAGCCGTTGTTGATGATCCGGCCGCCGCGGGGATCCTGCCGCTTCATCATCCGGAACGCGCCCTGCGTGCACAGGAACGCGCCGGTGAGGTTGGTGTCGACGCTGGCGCGCCAATCCTCGAGCGAAACCGCGTCGATGGCGGCGGCCGGCGTGAAGATGCCGGCATTGTTGAACAAGAGGTCGAGCCGGCCATGCGCCGCCGCCACGCGGGAAAACAGCCGATCCACCGAGGCCGGATCGGTGACGTCGGCCTCGACGACGAGCGCGGCGCCGATCTCGCCCGCCACCGCGTCCAGAGCCGCGCGCCGCCGCCCGGCCAGCACGACGGCATAGCCGGCCCGCCCGAGCGCCAACGCCACGACCCGCCCGAGGCCGGACGCCGCCCCCGTCACCAAAGCCACCCTGCCGCCCATCGCGCGCCTCTCCACCGCCCCCGTCAAACCAGTTGCCTGTCCGCGCATCCGCGTCTAGACAGCGCCGTCCTCTGGTGGGGCGTCGCCAAGTGGTAAGGCAGCGGTTTTTGGTACCGCCATTCCCAGGTTCGAATCCTGGCGCCCCAGCCATTCTTCACGCAAGTCGTTGATAATGCTCTGTATTCGCCCTGCGGATTCGGAGTTTGCGCACATCCCTGTTGCACATGACTGTAGCACAGAGTGTGTCCTATGCCGGCCATTGCCCATGCCTACCGCCGCGGCGCGACCTATACCTGGCGCCGCCGAATCCCGCGGTCCCTGTGCCGATTTTGTAAGGGCGACGCGCTTATCGTGAGCCTCGGCACGTGCGATCCGCGCCGCGCCCGCTTCCTCGCCGGCCAGCTTACGGCGTATTCCGACGAACTTTTTCACCGCGCCATGGCAGACGCCGACCCCGAGATCGTCATGACCCGCCGCCAGCTCGACGGAGTTTTTCGCGAGAGCCTGCTCGTCCACCTCGACAAGCTCGACCGGGTCGCGGCGGCCGAGCGCGCCGACCCGGATTTCGACCCCGATGACAGCCGGCGCTGCGATCGCCGCATGGGCTGGGTGTTTCGCCTGCTTGCGGGCCGGGGCGCGGCTGCGAAGGTGGATGCGGGGACGGCCGCCAAGATGGCCGAGCAAGGCTTGAGTCCGGAAGACATCGCCGAGGTCGTGGCCACGCTCGCCGCGATGATTACGCAGGGCGCGCATCGCATGCCTCGGCAACGTCTCGAAACCCTTTTGACCCATCAAAACGCACCGCCGACATCGGTGAACCTGGCGCTGGCTCAAACGGAAACGCTGCGAGCCATGGCGGCGGCCGCCTTCGCGACGGAGCGTCGGTACGACGGCGACCGCGTTGAGGACAGCGCCAAGCTCGACGCCATCATGCTCCGCGAGGTTGACGCCCGCGCCGCCGCGATCGTTGAGCCGGCTCGCTCAGCGCCCTCCCCTCCACTGCCCCAGACGCCCCCGCCCGAGACGCGCCGGACCTACGAGATGGCGGATTCCACGCCGGATGGCCCATCCGTCGTGCGCTCCGCGCCCCCTCCGATCACCGGGCCCGCGCACTATCCGATCGTCGTGCTCGGCGAGGCGATGATTGCGGCGCGCGGCCGGGATGAGAACTGGGATGCCAAGACGCAGAACCAGGCCCGCCAGATCTACACGCTGTTTGCAAAACTGCTCCTCGAACGCGGGCTCGTAGTTGTCGAGGATCTGCGTCAGCGGCATTTCGCCGATCTGGTTGGCACGGAGATTCGCGCCGATATCCTCGGCCATGGCGGCAAGGGGGAGACCGACGAGCGCTACTGCGATCCGATTGCGCTACGCTCGACGCTGGATGACCTCATCAAGATCCCGACCGTGACCGCCCATCTCGAAGCGAAGCCGATTCAGCTGCTCGGCTGGGTTTCCGAGAAAAAACCATCGCCCTACACCCGCCGCGCGAAATCGAACGTCAGAGCCTCACGCGTCGACGCGAGGGCCAAAGAGCGTTTGCCGAAACCGCCCTCAAACCGACGGTAGGTCTCGCGTAGGGAGATCATGAAACCCTCGTTTTGTGCGAGCGGTCGTCGCATTGACCGAAAGGTCCGCAAGTAGCAAGAATCCCGGCGAGCTACCGATCGTAGCCCGAATTCGATCGGTCCGTGCTCCGACTACGTTCGTTCTCTCGCTCTCGCCGCGGCGGAGGTGGCAGCCGTAACACTTCGACGAGCTGGGCGAAGCCTTGCGCGACGACGCGCTCGGTTCCCTGTACGGGACGCGTCAGGTACCAAAGGGCGAAACGCGGTGCGGCCTCGATCTCCTGCAGGACGGTCCGTAGCGTCTGTCCGGCCTGAAACCCGCGGGCAGCGATCTCGTGGGTGCGAGCGCCGAGCTTGAGCAGCCGCAACCGGATCGTCGTGAACTCGGCTTTGGCGAGGCGATGCGTGGTCGGGATGGCGTCTCGCACGGTGAGCATCAGCCAGTAGGCTGCGGTGTGCAGGACGAGCCGCATCTGGTTGGCGGCCGGGTGCCGGCAGGAGGTGCGGTCGGAAGCGAGCTGGCCCTTGTGCAACTTGATCAGGTTCTCGGCTTGGCCGCGGGCGCAGTACAGCTCGGCGTAGAGCCATTCGGGCGTGCCGGTGGTGATGTTCGTGACCACGTAGCGGATGTCGAGGCCGAGGCGGGTGGCCTCGATGCGGGCGGCGACACGGCGCGTCTGCCGCCAGGACTTGGCGGCGTGGGTGGTCTCGGCAAAGCCGCGCACCGCATCCTTGTCACCGATGGCCCGTACCACCCGGATGTGGTCGGCGGTCGGCTCGACCTTGGCCGCGAGCGCCTTGGTGCCGGTCAAGCCGAAGACGTAGGTGACGCCGTTGTCCTCGCACCAGTCCATCGCCTCGGGCCGCCCGTAGTGGCCGTCGCCGCGGATGGTAATCGCGGTCGTCGGCCAGTGACGGCGGATTGCCCGGACGAGCCGGCGCAGATGGCCGCGGACCTCGCGAGCCGAGGGTGTCTTACCCGACCGCAGGATCATCGCGACGGGACGGCTGGTGGCGGTATCGTAGACGTGGATCGGCAGAAAGCAGCGCGCGTCGTGGTGGGCGTTGAATAGCGACAGCTGCTGCTGGCCGTGCACCACGTCGCAGGTGTCGTCGATGTCCAGGGTGACCGCGGCGGGCGGTACGACGTAGCTGGCGCAGTACACGTCGACCAGCACCCGCCCGAGCCGGATCAGGTCGCGCAGGCCGGGGGTGTTCTCCATCCGCGAGACAGTGGGCTGGCTCATCAGGTCCGCGCCATTCTCGGGCAGCCGCCCGCAGGCGAGCTTGAAGGCGGGGTCGGCGCGCAAGTGGTCGAGGTCGTCGGCATCCTCGTACCCGCAGGCGATGGCCAAGATGCGGGCGAGCAGGATCTCGGAAAGCGGATGCACGACCCGGCTCGGATCGCGTCGATCCGGGATCACGGCCGCAAGCTTCTCGGCGATACCCGATCGCCGGGCGGCCTGGGCAAGCAACAGGACGCCACCCTCCGAGGTCAGGCGTCCGCCATCGAAGGCGGCTGTGAGCTTCTTGCCCCGCACGGATGGAAACGCGAACGGCAGACACGTAGGATCGGACATGGCGGGCTCGATCGGGTCTGGGGGCTTGGCGTCAGCACCCAATCCTTAAGCCAGATCAATGTTTTACGCTACGCTCGCCACCCAAAATTCACCACCCTCATGAATAAGACGGGCTAGATCCCGAACGGGCCGCGGTAGAGCCGATACAGCACCGCACCCGCCTCAGCGGATCCGTGTGGACCGTCAAAGCTACGCCGCCAAGAGCAGGCTGCCGTTGCAGAAGGCGCTCACCGACGGGCGGCACGGAAAGTTTCGATAGAAAGGCAGCTAGGCCACTGCTACCGTAGGACGGATTGTGCCGGAGCAGAGTGAGGCCGCCAGCGCTGCTTGAAAGACTCGAGAGCAGCGCGATCGAGACTTTGATGCTCTTCACGTCAGATCTTTGGATCTCCTCGGCACCGAAAGGACCCTGGAGTCACTTTTGGGCAAGGACTGACGGATTGGCTGATTGGAAGAGGTATGTCCGGTAATGGAACGATGTGAAAACGAGCTACGGTCTAAGCAAAGTTTGCCAAAAGCATATCGAATATATCGTATTCTCACATAGCACAGGTGTTGTACTTTGATAAAGCACCATGACCCACTTTAGTTGAATGGCTACAGAGAAATAAAATCAGTAATAAATTACCGACGAGCTCAGGCGCTCAAATCTGTCTGCCCGAAAAACAAATAAGGTGTCGAGCTTGGACCCTTGAACAGTCCGATCATCTCACGTGTTGACGGCGAGATCCTCTACGCTGATCATTTGTCCACCGAAAACCTGCGACGCAAATGTGCCGATCACGCTGTGATGCGGCCCGACGCCGATCGGATTGTGGATGTCGACCTTGTCTTGGAGCATCAAACTCTTACGGAGGCGCTTGGACCACGTGGTCAAGTGGACTACATCGTTGCCAGTCACGTAATTGAGCACCTGCCAGATCCGGTTCGATGGCTGCGCGACTTAGGCGGTGCTTTGAAGCCCGGCGGCATCCTGTTTCTTGTGGTGCCTGATAAGCGATTTACTTTCGATTTTCGCCGTGCGCCCTCCACGACCGGAGATCTGGTCGCGCACTACCTTGCCAATCCACGCATTGCGAGCCCAGCACAGGCCTTTGAGCATGTTGCACGCACCGTAGAGGTCAATCTGAATGCAAAATGGGCTGGACGTGGACGAAAACCAAAAGACATGTTCGACGGCCAGCTTCGCAATGCGTTGAACGTAGCCATCGACGTCTAATCGAACAAAAATTACCACGATGTTCATTGCACAGTATATACACCGTATAGTTTTACTGAAGTTTTTAATGATATATTATCACTCGAACTCATACCTTTAAAGATAGAATATCTGCATCCAACGATTTTCGGGGCCAATGAATTTTATGTACAAATGAAAAAGATCGAATTATATGATAGTCAAAGCAAATCATTGAATCTAAACCGCTCAATGCATCACGAATTACCGACGCCTAAGCATTCCTTGCTAAAATCAAGGAAAGACTGATCGCCGGGCGTGCCGCCGGCTCGTCATGATATCAGATTTAATGTCATAAAGCACGATGATCTAGTAAGATCGGTGGCGATTCAAAAAGTCAGCGGAGGCACCTGCCCGGCAATCCGGGCTTGCAGCGCGTCGCCGTCGTAGACAATTCACTCAGCGGGACCTTGCTGTGACCCAACCGCTCACCCAGACTGTGGGTCGCCGAGCGCTCGCCATGAGCTCGACTGGTCGTGATCTTCTGCGCCACCGGTCGCCCCTGGGCATGCCTGCCAAACGGCGGCGCACACCCTCGAACCGCCAAGCATGGGCTTTGATCGCCCACCGTGCCACATCCCAATGACGTCCCGCAACCAAACAGCTAGGGCGTGTCGTCGCCTGAACGGATTGGTTTGGCTAGCGTTTTCGTTTCTCTGATCCAGGAGGGACGATGCTGAGCGACGCGCAGTGGTCTGAACTGGAGCCCTTGGTCGAGGCCTGCCGGTCCAAGTCCAAGACGCCCCCACAGGATCTTCGGCGCACGCTCTCAGCCATCCTTTGGCGGCATCAGAACGGGGCCAAGTGGCGGGCCATTCCAGAGGATCTGGGTCCCTGGTAGCGCGCAGCCCAGATCTTCATCCGCTGGTCCCGTGCCGGCGTCTGGGAGCGGCTCCTCAGCCTCGTGCAGGAGCGCGGCGTCCAACTCGGCATGGTGTTCCTCGACGGCACGAACATACGCGCGCAACAAAAGGCGGCCGGTGCCGCCAAAAGGGGGGATCTGCGGCCGAGCGAGACACTCGTGAAGCTCTTGGCCGTTCGCGTGGCGGCGATAGCACCAAGGCTTGCGTGATCGCCGACGGGCAGGGTCGTGCCATCGCCTTCCGGCTGGCACCGGGACAGGCCCATGAACTGCCCCATGCGGTTCCGCTCCTCGACCGGCTGCCCGGCGTGCCCAAGTGGGTCGTCGGAGACCGTGGCTACACCAGCCACGCCTTTCGCGAACACATCTGGGATATGGGCGCTCGGCTTGCGATCCCGCCTCAGCGCCACGAAGCGCCCGTGGCCTGCCCGGATTGGATCTACAACAACCGCAACCAGGTCGAGCGCCTCTGGGCCAGGCTAAGGAGTGGCGCGCCATCGCCACCCGCTATGAGAAGACCGCCGTCAGTTCCATGGGCGTCCTCTCCCTCGCAGCCGCCCTCGATTGGATCTAGCGATGACACGCCCTAGCCGTGACTCGTTGTCTTATGTAACACATTCAAGTATCAATTAGATAATGCGATAAAAATTGCGCTATTTTTTCAGTGGCTTGCGAATAATCGGCTGAGGAGTTGGAATCCTGGCGCCCCAGCCAAGGATTGCAACTCCGACAGGGGTTAAGAGCGTCTAACGAAAACGGCGATTGGCGCGTTGGTAGGGCATGGCGAAGTTCCCGGTTCCCGACGATTTCTGGGCGGTGATCGCGCCGCTGCTGCCACTGGCGCGGGAGTGTCCGAAAGGCGGGCGGCCGCCGATACCGGACCAGGCGGCGCTGACCGGCATCCTTTTCGTGCTGCGCACCGGTTTGCCGTGGGAGGACCTGCCGCATGAGATGGGCTGCGGTTCGGGGATGTCGTGCTGGCGACGGCTGCGTGATTGGCAGAGGGCGGGCGTATGGCGGGCCTGCATCACGCCTTGCTGGAGCGGCTGGACGGCGCCGAACAACTGGATTGGGGCCGTGCGGCACGCGACAGTGCCAGCCTGACGGCGAAAAACGTATGGCCCGCCCCGTCCGCAAGTGGCTTATGATCCGCTGGTCTTAGCAGTCTGCATAAACGTATCCGGCCTTCCAGCGATGCCGTTGGCCAAGATGGAGATCCGCGCGTCCTGGTCCTCATAAAGGGGTCGGCGTCGAGCGCCATTTTCCGCCAGAGGCTTCCAGAACATCGATCGGCTGTCAGGCAATCTTCCTTTCGCCGCTCGCAGACATCGGAAGGCTGACGAAGGCTTTGCCGACCAAGCACGGTTCAGGCAGCCACCGCCGCCGGCTCATAGACGCGTTCGTGGCGCAGCAGCGCCCAGACGGTCCGGGCCATTTTAGCCGCCAGCGCAACGACGGCGGTGTTGGCGTGCGCCCGCGCCAGCAGGTCCCGGAGCCATTGGCCGATCCACGCATCGCTTTTGCGAAGGGTCCTCGGGCATGCGCTGGCAGGGTCGACCCCTGCGCGGTGAGGACGGTGGTCCGCCGGACCGAGCGCAGCGCAACTTCACCGACCCGGACAGCCGGATCCTGCCGACCTGCGACGGGTTCGTGCAGGACTACAGAGGCCAGATCGCCGTCGATGCTGCGCATCAGGTCATCGTGGCGCACCGCCTCGTGACGAACGCTGCCGACGCCCGCGCCCTCGTGCCGCTCATCGACGACATCCGCGCTCATCTCGGGCGCAAGCCGTGCGAGGTCTCGGGCGATGCAGGCTTTGACAACGAGGCGAACCTGGCAGCGCAGAAGCAGCGGCGGATCACCGCCTATCTCGCTCCAGGTCGGGCGCGCCACGGAGAGGCGGATGCGGCCGGTCGTCGACAGCTGACGAAGACGCCCCTGATGCGTGCGATGGCCGAACGGCTGAAACGGGGTGGCCGCCGGAGCCGCTACCGCCTCAGGAAGCAGGTCGTCCAGCCGGTGTTCGGGCAGATCGAGCAGGCCCGGGGCCTCCGACCGTTCCTGCTCCGCGGGCTCGATTAGGTCCGCGGCGAATGGGCGATGATCTGCACCGCCCACAACCTTCTGAAGCTGGCCAAGGCCGAACGCTGAGCATGACGCCGGCTGGCCTGCCTTGATCTCAACCCCGTCCTCGATCCGATAAAACGTTACTCGGACGGGTTCCTAGCAGGCTGCTGCAGAAGTCCGTGGCGGTGCGGCCTTGAAGATGATTCACTCTGTCCGAGCGAGAGGCGGGGTTCGATCGATGCGTGGACGTGAGGCGGCCTCGGCCAACCTGTTCAGCTACGTTCGGCTTGAGGAGCGTGTGCCAGCCGATCCCCCTTTGCGGCCGATCAGGACGTTGGCTGACGAGGTGATGGCCGGGCTGAACGAGTGCTTTGAGAGCCTGTACTCGGGCCTGGGCCGTCCCTCGATCCCGCCCGAGATGCTGCTGCGAGCCACACTGCTGCAGGCGTTCCTCTCGGTGCGCTCCGAGCGGATGCTGATGAAGTAGATCGACGACAACCTGCTGTTCCGGTGGTTCGTGGGGTTGGAGATGGATTCCACGGTCTGGCATTCAACCGGGTTCACGCACAACCGCGTCCGTCTGCTGGAGACGGAGGTGGCGCACGCCTTCCTGGCGGGGCTGCTGGCGCTCAAGCCGGTCAACCGGTTTCTGTCGAGCGACCACTTCTCGGTGGACGGCACGATGATCGAGGCGTGGGCCTCGATGAAGAGCTTCCAGCCGAAAGACGGCTCGGGTGAACCGCCGGATCCTGGCCGCAACGGCGAGCGCGACTTTCACAAGGAGAAGAGCTCGAACGCGCCCCATGCCTCGACCATCGACCCGGACGCGGGTCTCTACCGCAAGGCGGACGGCCAGGAGAGCCGGCTGTGCTGCCTCGGCCATGCGCTGATGGAGAAACCGGAACGGCCTGGTGGTGGACGCGACCCTCACCCACGCTACCGGCACCGCCGAGCGTGAGGCGGCCCTGACCATGCTCAACCGCCGACCCCGCCGGCACCGGATCACTCTGGGCGCGGACAAGCTGTTCGACGTGGCGGCCTTCGTCGGCGACCTGCAAGCGCGGCGGGTGAGCCCGGACATCGCGATCAACGGGGCGATGTCGAAAACCGGCAAGTTGCGCAAGACCGCCCTCGACGGCCGCACACGCGGCATGCCGGCTACGCGGTCAGCCTGCGCTGCAGGAAACAGATCGAGGAGGTCTTCGGCTGGATCAAGGCTCAGGCCGGGCTGAGGAAGGTCAAGCTGCGCGGGCGAGCCAAGGTCGAGGCGCTGTTCACCTTCTCAGCCGCCGCCTACAACCATCGTGCGTCTGCCCCAGCTGCTGGCCGGAGCGGTCGCATGACGGGCGACCCGGACATGGCCGAGACATGGCCCGCGACCCGAGCAACACATCGAAGCTGCCGGATCGAGCCTCGTCGAGGCGGACTGATCTCATAAAACAGTCCTGACGATCCAAACCAAGCGTCACGCCTGACTTCCGCAGCAGCCTGCTAAGTTAAAAACGTTGTTGCATGGTTGAGACTGTCGACAGAATCGTAGCGTACGTAGATCAGAAGCTCATCCGCACGACCTCGATCAATGTAGCCAGGATCCTGCGGCGACCAAGCTATTTTGCAGTGCCGATGATGCGGACCGCGCGATGCCGAGGTCGCTCGCCTCCGACAATGTGGGGGTGATGCTGCCAGCGACGAAGACCTGGGCTGCGCTCGACCTGCCCGACTCGCCGTTCGGCTGGGGGAAACAGCGCATATGCAGCGGCCGAGATGCTGACTCGGTAGATACATCCGAGCCAGACCGAGAGGTCGAGATCGTACCGCTGCATTTGGCGGACCGCTCTTTCCGACCCCGATTCACCGAATCGCGGCGCCCTCGCCATTGACGACATCACCGGCCCATAATAGATGACAACCATCATTTTAATGGCGAGTTCGATCGGTGTCGGGGAAGCGGCGATGAATGTCGGTATGGTCATGTTGCTGACGAGCCTCGCTTTGGCGGCGTGCTCGCCGGCCGAGACGGCGGTGCCTGAGAAACCACGGCTCGTTCAGACCGTCGCGGTCGCCCCGGCCGAGGGGGCGGTCTCGCGCTACACCGGGGTCGTTCGGGCGCGGACGGAGAGCAACCTCGGCTTCCGCGTCGGCGGCAAAATCTTCGAGCGGCTGGTCGATCCGGGGGACCGCGTCCGCCTCGGACAGCCGCTGATGCGCCTCGATCGGACCGATTTCGGGCTCGCGCTGAACGCCGCCAAGGCGTCCGTCGAGGCGGCCCGCGCGCAGATGATCAAGGCCAAGGCCGACGAGGCGCGCAGCCGCAAGCTCGTGGCCGACGGCTGGACCTCGATCCAGGCCTACGACCAGAACAAGGGCGCGGCCGATGCCGCCATCGCGCAGTTCGCCAACGCGGAGGCGCAGGCGAGCCAGATCGCCAACCAGGCGGGCTACGCCGAGCTCCAGGCCGATGCCGACGGCGTGGTGATGGAGGTGCCGACCGAGCCGGGACAGGTCGTCGCCGCCGGCCAGACCGTGGTGAAGCTCGCCCGCGACGGATCGCGGGAGGCGGAGGTGTTCCTGCCCGAGGGCAGCCGGCGCGCGGCGCAGGGGAACGCTTCGGCCACCCTCTACGCCGAGGGCGAGGCGACCTATCCGGCGCGCCTGCGCGAGCTGTCGGCGACGGCCGACCCCGCGACCCGCACCTACCGGGCGCGCTACATCCTGTCGGGCGGCGGCGAGGCTGCGCCGCTCGGGGCGACGGTCACCCTTCGGCTCGCCGACCACGACGTCCGGCGCGAGCCCGCGGTGGAGGTGCCGCTCGCGGCCCTGTTCGACCGGGGCGACGGCACCGCGGTCTGGCGCTACGACGCCGAGACCGAAACGGTGCGGGAGCAGGCCGTGCGGGTCGCGCGCATGGGCGAGGAGCGCGCCGAGGTCGTCGCGGGCCTGAGCCCGGGCGATCGCATCGTGGCGCTCGGCGCCCACCTGCTCAAGCCCGGCGAGAAGGTGCGCCAGGCGGACGCGAACCTGACGGGGGCGAAGCGATGAGCGGTTTCAACCTCTCCGCGCTCGCCGTCCGCGAGCGGGCGGTCACGCTGTTCCTGCTGATCGCCGTGACGGTCGCCGGCATCTTCGCCTTCCAGAAGCTCGGCCGCGGCGAGGACCCGGCCTTCACCGTCAAGACCATGACGGTCTCGGCGGCGTGGCCGGGCGCCACCGCCGAGGAGATGCAGCGTCAGGTCGCCGACCCGCTCGAGAAGCGGCTGCAGGAGCTCGTCTACTACGACCGCGCCGAGACCACCGTGCGCCCGGGCCTGATGGTGACGAAGGTCTACCTCAAGGACAACATGCCTCCGGGGAAGGTGCAGTCGGAGTTCTACCAGGCGCGCAAGAAATTGTCCGATCAGGCCTCCAGCCTGCCCCGCGGGGTGATGGGACCGCTGTTCAACGACGAGTTCTCGGACGTCTACTTCGCGCTCTACGCGCTCCAGGCCAAGGGGCTGCCGCACCGCCAGCTCGTGCTCCAGGCCGAGGCCCTGCGCCAGCGCCTGCTGCGGCTGCCCGGCGTCGAGAAGATCAACATCCTCGGCGAGCAGGCGCAGAAGATCTTCGTCGAGATCTCGTACCAGCGCCTGGCCACGCTCGGGATCACCGGCCAGCAGCTGCTGGCGTCGCTCGCCAACCAGAACGACGTGACGCCGGCCGGCTTCGTCGAGACAGCCGGGCCGCGGGTCTACCTTCGCCTGGACGGCGCCATCGACGGGCTCGACGCGATCCGCGGCCTGCCGGTGGCGGCGGGCGACCGCAGCCTCAAGCTCGGCGACATCGCGGAGGTGAAGCGCGGCTACGAGGACCCCAGGAGCTTCGCGATCCACAACGACGGCGAGCCGGCCCTGATGCTTGGCCTGGTGATGAAGCCCGGCTTCAACGGCCTCAAGCTCGGCGAGGCGCTCAATGCCGAGGAGGTCGCGATCCATCACGACCTCGCCCTCGGAATCGGCTTCACCAAGATCACCGATCAGGCCAAGGTCATCGACGCGGCGATCCACGAGTTCATGGTCAAGTTCTTCACCGCGCTGTCGGTGGTGATCTTCGTGTCCCTGGTGGCGCTCGGCTTCCGCGTCGGCATCGTCGTGGCGCTGGCCGTGCCGTTGACCCTGTCGGCGGTGTTCGTGGTGATGATGCTGACGGGGCGCGACTTCGATCGCATCACGCTGGGCGCGCTGATCATCTCGCTCGGGCTGCTCGTCGACGACGCGATCATCGCCATCGAGATGATGGTGGTGCGCATGGAGGAAGGCGCCGACCGAATCGAGGCCGCGACCCATGCCTGGAGCGCCACCGCCGCGCCGATGCTCACCGGCACGCTGGTGACCATCGCCGGGTTCCTGCCGGTGGGCTTCGCCGCCTCAACGGCCGGCGAATATGCCGGCAACATCTTCTGGGTGGTGGCGTTTTCTCTCGTCGTTTCGTGGATCGTGGCCGTGACCTTCACGCCCTATCTCGGCGTCAAGCTGCTGCCGAACATCGAGCCGGTCGCGGGCGGCCACGCGGCGATCTACGCCACGAAGAACTACCAGCGCCTGCGCCGGATCGTGCGCACCTCGGTCGATCACAAATGGGCGGCAGCCGGCATCACCGTGGCGCTGTTCGTTGTCGCGGTCATCGGGATGGGCCGTGTCGAGAAGCAGTTCTTCCCGAACTCCGAGCGGCCCGAATTGATCGTCGAGGTCACGCTGCCGACCGGGTCGGCCTTCGCCACCACCGAGGCCACCGTGCAGCGCGTCGAGGCGGCGGTGCGCGACCTGCCGGAGGCCAAGGAGATCACGAGCTATATCGGCCAGGGCATGCCGCGCTTCGTACTGTCGTTCGATCCCGAGCTGCCGGACCCGGCCTTCGCGCAGATCGTGGTGCAGACCGCGGACGCTGAGGCCCGCGACGCCCTCCGGGCGAAGGTGCGCAAGCTCGTCGAGGACGGCCGCTTCCCCGAGGCGCGCGTGCGGGTGCTGCAGATCGTGTTCGGGCCGCCGATCCGATTCCCGGTCGCGTTCCGGGTGGTCGGCCCCGACCTCGACGTCATCCGCCGCATCGCGGCCGAGGTCGCCGAGGTCATGGCGGGCAATCCCGACATGCGGCTCGTCCATCTCGACTGGGGCGACCGGACGCCGGGCCTTCACCTCGTCCTCGACCAGGAACGCCTGCGCCTGATCGGCCTGACGCCGAAGGAGGCCGGACAGCAGCTGCAGAGCTACCTCAACGGCACGCCCGCCACTCAGGTCCGCGAGAACCTGCGCTCGGTCGACGTGCTGCTGCGCAGCCCCGGCCCGGAGCGACGCTCGCTCGGCGAGATCGGCGACCTGACGCTCGCGACGAAGGACGGCCGGCAGGTGCCGGTCTCGCAGGTCGCACGCCTGGAAAGCCGGGACGAGGATGCGGTGCTCAAGCGCTACAACCGCGAGAGCTACATCCGGGTGCAGGGCGACGTGCTCGACGGCAAGCAGCCGCCGGACGTCCATGCGCAGATCTTCCCGCTGCTGGATCCGATCCGGGCGAGGCTGCCGCCGGGCTACCGCATCGACACGGCCGGCGCCGTCGAGGAGAGCGCCAAGGCGATGTCGGCTTTGATCGCCGTGTTCCCGATCATGCTGATCGTCACGCTGACGGTGATCATGATCCAGGTGCGCTCGTTCACCACCATGTTCATGGTGTTCGCGACCGCGCCGCTCGGCCTCGTCGGCGCGGTGCCGACCCTGCTGATCTTCCACCAGCCCTTCGGCTTCAACGCGATCCTCGGATTGATCGCGCTGTCGGGCATCCTGATGCGCAACACGCTGATCCTGGTGGATCAGATCCATCACGATCGCGCCTCGGGCCTGTCGGATTACGAGGCCGTGGTGGAATCGACCGTGCGCCGCGCGCGGCCCGTGATCCTGACGGCGGCCGCAGCGATGCTCGCCTTCATCCCGCTCACCCACTCGGTGTTCTGGGGGGCGCTGGCCTACGTCCTGATCGGTGGCGTCGGCGTCGGCACCCTGCTGACGCTGCTGTTCCTGCCGGCCCTCTACGCCCTGTGGTTCCGCGTCGCCCGAACACCTGCGGATGCGCGGAGCCCCGCGGTCGTTTCCGGGCGAGACGGAGCGACTGCGACCACGGGCGCTGTTCCATCCTGAGGGCTGGTGCGGCTGGGCGCTCGCCGCCGCGCATGCGACGCGGCAAGTGCCCGATCGATCGACCAGCCCGAGCCCCTGCCCCTGCCCCTGAACGGTCGAACGGGCGGCGCTTCGTGCTGGCGGCAACGGCCGAGGCGGCGAAAGCGTCCGGCGACAGCGCGACCGTGGACTGATTTAGATGACAGGTCGCATCCACATCGGATGCGATGCGTTAGCGCATCGTCCGCCGGACCGCGCGGCGGCCGCTCGTGAGACGAGGAGACGAAGATGCCGAGGGTGTCTCAGGAGCAGGCGCGGCTGAACCGGCAGCGCGTGGTCGAGGTGGCGTCGGCGCTGTTCCGCCAGCGCGGCCTTCACGGCGTCGGGGTCGCCGACATCATGGGGGCGGCCGGCCTGACGCATGGCGGGTTCTATGGCCAATTCGCCAACAAGGACGCCCTGGCGGCCGAAGCCTTCGAGTGCGCGATCAAGGAGGAATACCGCGGCAACCTCGACAGCCTGGTCGGGAACTACCTGTCGCTCGGGCACGTCCAGGCGCCCGAGAAGGGGTGCCCGCTCGCGGCCCTGGCCAACGACGTCGCGCGGGAGCCCTCGGGTAGCCCGGTGCGCGCGCGGTTCACCCACGGGGTCGAACGCCTCGCCGCCATCCTTGCCGACCTGACGCCGAAGGCCTCGCGCGAGCGCCGCCGGCAGCGTTCGCTGGCGACGCTGTCGACCCTCGTCGGCGCCGTCGTCTTGGCTCGGGCCGTGGACGACGAGGCACTGGCGAACGACCTGATCGAGGCCGCGCGCGCCTCGGTGGCCGGCTGAGGCCCGCTGGTCAGGACGTCTTCGACGCGTCGCGATACAAATCGGCGTGGCGATCCCGCAGGGCGTTCTTCTGGACCTTGCCCATGGCGTTGCGTGGCAGGTCGTCGGCGAAGAGAACCCGCTTCGGGCATTTGAACCGGGCGAGGCGCCCTTCGAGATGGGCGAGCACCGCCGCCTCGTCCGGAGCGTCCTTCGAACCCACCACGATGGCGGTGACGCCCTCGCCGAAATCGGCGTGCGGCAGGCCGATCACCGCCGATTCGACGACGCCCGGCATCGCGTCGATCTCGGCCTCGACCTCCTTCGGGTAGACGTTGAAGCCGCCGGTGATGATCAGGTCCTTGCCGCGGCCGACGATGTGGACGTAGCCGCGGGCGTCGACCTTGCCGAGATCGCCGGTGACGAAGAAGCCGTCGACCTTGAACTCGGCCGCGGTCTTCTCAGGCATGCGCCAGTAGCCCTTGAACACGTTCGGGCCCTTCACCTCGATCATTCCGACCTGCTCGGAGCCGAGCGGCGCGCCGGTGTCCGGGTCGACGACGCGCAGGGCCACGCCGGGCAGCGGGAACCCGACGGTGCCGGCGATGCGCTCGCCCTCATAGGGGTTCGAGGTGCTCATGTTGGTCTCGGTCATGCCGTAGCGCTCGAGGATGGCGTGACCGGTCCGTGCCCGCCACGCGGCATGCGTCTCGGCCAGCAATGGGGCCGAGCCGGAGGTGAACAGCCGCATGTGCGCGGTCGCCGCCTGCGTCAGCCCCGGATCCTTGAGCAGGCGGGTGTAGAAGGTCGGGACGCCCATCATGCTGGTCGCCCGCGGCATCAGCTTGAGGATCAGCCCGGCGTCGAGGCGCGGCAGGAACAGCATGCTGCCCCCCGACGCCAGCACGGTGTTGATCGCGACGAACAGGCCATGGGTGTGGAACACCGGCAGGGCGTGGATCAGCACGTCGTCGGCGGTGAAGCGCCAGGCCTCGACCAGCGTGCGCGCGTTCGAGGCGAGGTTGTCGTGGCTGAGCATGGCGCCCTTCGAGCGCCCGGTGGTGCCGGAGGTGTAGAGGATCGCGGCGAGATCCTCCGGATCCCGCGGCACGTCGGAGCACTCCGAGCCCTGCGCGTCCGCGGCCTCGGCGGCGCTGCCCCGGCCGGCGGCATCGAGGGTGAGCACGCGGATGGTCCCCGCGTCCCCGGCGACCGGCACCAGCGCCTCGCGCTTGGCCGGGTCGCAGACGAACAGGGCGGGCTCGGCGTCGCCGAGGAAGTAGGCGACCTCCGGGGCGGTGTAGGCGGTGTTGAGCGGCAGGAACACCGCGCCGGCGCGCACTGCGCCGAGATAGAGGAACACCACCTCGGCGCTCTTCTCCACCTGCACCGCGACCCGGTCGCCGGGGCGGACGCCCGCGGACACCAACGCGTTCGCGTAGGCCCCGCTGCGCGCGAGCATGTCGGCGTAGCTGTAGCGGCGCCCGTCGGGCGTCTCGATGAAGGTGCTGGCCGCCGGATCCGCCGGCAGGGCCTCGCGGATCAACGCGAAGAGATGATTCGTCATGACACAACGCTCAGCGAAACGGATGATCGGCGGCGGTCCACCCGCCTCAGGCCTCGGCGAGCGCGACGGAACGCGGCGGAGGCAGGTTGGCGCGCAACTCGCGTGAGACCGCGCCGGACGCCGAGACCGTGCCGAGGTTGGCATAGGTCTCGTGGTTCTTCTCGATCGCCGACAGGTCGTAGAGGTAGTTGACCATCAGGCCATGGGATTGCCGCAACCCCTTGCCGGAGACGTCGCCGAGGAAGTTGATCCGCTCGAGGCGCGCGCCGTTGCCGAGATGGAAGCGCGCCACCGGGTCGAGCGGGCGGCCCCGCTCGTTCTTCGCGCGGAGGAAGTAGGCGGCCGCCGCCGGCAGCAGCGCCTTGCGCACGGCATCGGACTTCGCCTTGTCGGTCGCCCAATCGGGCTCGTCGAGCAGGCGAAGCGCCTCGACATCGTCGCGGGTCAGGCCCTGCGGCGCTTCCGCCCGGCGCTCGCGATCGAGCCAGCGCGCGAAACCCGGAACTGGCGAGAGCGTGACGAAGGTCTTCAGGGTCGGGATCTCGCGGGCGAGGTCCTCGACCACCTGCTTGATCAGGAAGTTGCCGAAGGTGACGCCGGCCAGGCCCTTCTGGCAGTTCGAGATCGAGTAGAAGATCGCGGTCGTGGCGGATTTCAGCGGAAGCGGATCGCGCGCCTGCGACAGGATCGGCGCGATCGCCGGCGCGATCGCGCTGGTCAACGCGACCTCGACGAAGATCAGCGGCTCGTCGACGAGTGCCGGGTGGAAGAACGCGAAGCAGCGCCGGTCCGCCGGCTCGATCCGGCGGCGAAGGTCGTCCCAGCCGGCGATCTCGTGGACCGCCTCGTAGCGGATGATCTTCTCGAGGATGTGAGCCGGCGTCGTCCAGTCGATGTGGCGCAGCACCAAGAAGCCGCGGTTGAACCACGAGGCGAACAGGTGCTCGAAGTCCGAATCGAGGCTGTCGGCGGCGTCGATCAGGTTGGGCTCGCCCTCGTCGCGCAGGATGCGGCGCAGGTCGAACAGGTCCTCGCGCATCCGGACCAGGCTCAGCGTGCCGTC